>JBILYA010000341.1:0-3070 GCA_044378065.1 Burkholderiales bacterium
ATCGGCCAGCGCCGGTTTCTGGAATTCCAGGAAGGCCAGGCGGACAGCGAGATCAGGGCGGGTGGCTGCGACGCGGTCTGCAATGGCGCGAAAAGGTTCAGCCCATTCGGGGTCGCGTGCGCCGTGCGCGAACAGTACCAGGCCGGAGGTCTGCGCCATCTCAGCCCTTGCCGGTGCTGCCGAAGCCGCCGGCGCCGCGATGTGACGCCTCGAAATCTTCAACCACATTGAAAGCAACCTGCACCACGGGAACAATGACCAGCTGCGCGAGACGTTCCAGTGGGTTGATGGTGAATGCAGCGTGGCCACGGTTCCAGGTCGAGACGAAGAGTTGACCCTGATAGTCCGAATCAATCAGGCCGACCAGGTTGCCGAGCACGATGCCGTGTTTGTGGCCGAGGCCGGAGCGCGGCAGGATCATCGCAGCGAGTCCCGGATCGGCAATGTGAATGGCCATGCCCGCGGGAATCAGCGCGGTCTGTCCGGGGTTCAGCGTCAGCGGTGCATCAAGGCAGGCGCGCAGGTCGAGGCCGGCGGAGCCGGGGGTCGCATACTGCGGCAGTTGGTCGCGCAGGCGCGGGTCGAGGATTTTGACGTCGATGGATTTCATGTGAGCGGTGCGTGGTGTCGTGTTGATCGCCTGAGCCGTTACCGGCTCAGGGGTATCCGGTTATTTCGACTTGCGTGCTTTTGAATCGCAAAGCCCGGCGATGTGCGCAACGATCTGTTGTGCGACCGCATCCTTCGATGCGCGCGGCAGGCGGTGGGTGCCGTTGTCGTCAAGCATCGACACTTCGTTGTCATCGGCGCCGATGGCGTTCTGCGCCAGATTGGCGATCATCAGCCGCACTTTCTTGCGGCGGCGTTTCTCATCAGCGTACGCATCAAGGTTGCGGCTTTCCGCGGCGAAGCCCACACAGAACGGCGGTTTCGGTCGCGAGGCAATCCAGCCGAGGATGTCCGGATTCCGTACCAGATTGATATGCAGCTGGTCTTCCTCGGTTTTCTTGATCTTGTGTTTGCGCGGGGCGCTGGTGCGGTAATCGGCAACTGCGGCGACGCCGATGAAAATATCGGCTTTGGCAGAGTGTTTTTTCACCGCCTCGAACATTTCGGCGGCCGTCTGCACCCGTGTCATCGCGGCGCCGACAGGCGCATTCAGGCTTACCGGGCCGGAGACCAGGGTGACTTCGGCGCCCGCTGCAATCGCAGCACGCGCCAGCGCGTAACCCATCTTGCCCGAACTACGGTTGGTGATACCGCGCACGGCATCGATCGGTTCAAAGGTCGGGCCCGCGGTCATCAGTACGCGTTTGCCTTTGAGGATTTTCGGTGCGAGGAAGGCGCTGATCGCTTCGGCCAGCGTGTCGGGCTCAAGCATTCGACCCATACCGGTTTCGCCGCAGGCCTGGTCGCCGCTGTCGGGACCAAGGAGGGTGACCCCGTCACGCTTCAACTGGGCAACGTTGCGTTGAGTGGCCGGGTGTTCCCACATCTGCCGGTTCATGGCCGGTGCAACGATCAGCGGGCAGTCGCGCGCCAGACACAGTGTCGACAGCAGATCGTCGGCGAGTCCGAGTGCGGCTTTGGCCATGAAGTCGGCGGTTGCCGGCGCCACCACGATGGCGTCCTTGTCGCGAGACAGTTCAATGTGCGGCATGCCGTTTTCGATGCGGCCGTCCCACATGCTGGTGTAGACCGGATGTCCGGAGAGCGCCTGCAGTGTTGCCGGCGTAATGAAGCCGCAGGCGGCTTCAGTCATCACCACATGCACTTCAATGTCACGGTCGCCGAGGCGGCGCACCAGTTCCGCAGCCTTGTAGGCGGCAACACCACCGGTCAGGCCGAGCAGAACTTTTTTACGCTCATTTTTACTTTGCATATCAGGGACCTAGCGCTTACGGCGTAAGGGGAGGGCAAGTGTAACTGCAAATCCGGCGACGGGTAAACCGCGGCCGCTCTGGCGCGTTTTCAAGAATCAACCCGGAGAAACCGCGATGGCGATTACCGACTGGCCGCTGGATGACCGTCCCCGCGAGAAACTCCTCGCCAAGGGGCCGCAGGCGCTGTCGGACGCCGAACTGGTGGCGATTTTTCTGCGCACCGGCATCAAGGGCAAAAGCGCCGTTGAACTGGCTCGCGATCAGCTGAACCGCTTCGGTTCCCTGTCCGCGCTGGCCGGTGCTGCCAATGAATCATTCTGTGCCGAGCCCGGACTCGGGCCGGCGAAATATGCGCAGCTGCAGGCGGCGCTGGAAATCGCAAGGCGCACGCTGCACGAGAAGTTGGCGGCAGGCGCGGCGATGTCGGCGCCGGGTGCTGTTCGCGACTATCTGCGCCTGCTGCTGCACGCCCGGCCGCATGAGGTGTTCGTCGTGGTTTTTCTCGATGCCCAGCACCGTGTAGTGGCCTCGGAAGAGCTGTTTCGCGGCACGCTGACCCAGACCAGCGTCTATCCCCGCGAGGTCGTCAAACGGGCGCTGCATTTCAATGCCGCTGCGGTCATTTTTGCCCACAACCATCCCTCCGGCGTGGCCGAGCCCAGCCGGGCCGATGAGGCGCTGACTGTGGCGCTGAAGCAGGCTTTGGCGCTGGTCGATGTGCGCGTACTGGACCATTTTGTTGTTGCCGGAGACGGCGCTTTGTCCTTCGCAGAGCGCGGAATATTGTAAGTTATTGTTTTTATTGAATTATTGTTTTTGCCCTTGCTGGGCTTCAGGGCGCTAAAGGGTTGAGGCTGAGGGGCATTTCAGTGTATGATCGCGCCTTTTCTGAATTTGCGGAGCACTGAAATGGCACGGGTATGCTGCGTCACCGGCAAAAAGCCGATGGTTGGGAACAACGTTTCCCATGCCAACAACAAGACGAAACGGCGTTTCCTCCCCAACCTGCAAAAGCGCCGGTTCTGGGTCGAGAGCGAAAACCGTTGGATCAGCCTGCGTGTATCCACCGCCGGCCTGCGCACCATCGATCGCAAAGGCATTGATGTTGTTCTCGCCGACCTGCGTGAGCAGGGCGTGCGCGTCTAAACAAGGAAACGATCATGCGTGAAAAAATCAAACTCGAATCG
>JBILYA010000342.1:0-3063 GCA_044378065.1 Burkholderiales bacterium
GCCCCCAGCAGCAAGGGGCCGCTGATGGCGCCAGTCAGCTCGCCGACGCGGGTTTCCAGTTCCTCCGACAGCGTCAGGATCTTTTCAGCATAACCAAAGACCAGTTCACCCGCCGGGGTCAGCGCAATACGGCCGTGATTGCGCTCAAACAGCCGCGCATTGAGATGTTCTTCCAGTTGCTTGATCTGGAAAGTGACCGCAGGCTGGGTCATGAACAACTGTTCGGCAGCCTTGGTAAACGATAATTGCCGGGCAACGGCATGAAAAACTTGCAGGCGACGATCGGCCATGAGCTGGGTTGCGCGGATGCAGTGCGGAAAAGGTTGAAAGGTCGATACTACCCCGTTAGGGCATCGCCGAAAAAGCCGCGTCATACCGCCCTCAACCCGGACAGCGGCAATGCGAACCGGGCATCGCCTCATCGCACCCTGCGGGCGGCACGGCTATCGCTGCGCCGCAACACGCCCGACACATTGATGAACAGACGGTGTAGCGAAGTAATATCACCAGGTTCCGGACATAATAGACACAGCCGAACTATGGTATAAAGCCGCGTTCCCTGTATCGGGGCTGCTCATATTTGACTGGCCTGTTACAGCGGTTCGGGCAAACGACACAAAGCGATACTGAATGCTGCTCGCAGTTCAAGCCCACGACTCGACCCAAGCGGATCACCGCCTCCCGGATTCATGTCTCTAGGTTTTTACATCATCATGGCGGCGCAGTTCTTCTCGTCGCTGGCCGACAACGCCCTGCTGGTGGCCGCCATTGCGCTGCTGATGCAGATGGAATCGCCGGCATGGATGACGCCGCTGCTGAAATTCTTTTTCACGGTTTCTTACGTCGCTTTTGCCGCCTTTGTCGGCGCCTTTGCCGATTCGATGCCCAAAGGCCGGGTAATGTTCATCACCAACAGCATCAAGGTGGTCGGCTGCCTGTTGATGTTCTTCCATGAACTCTGGGAAATTCCCGGTGCGCCCGACTATCTGCCGATCCTGCTGGCCTATACCGTAGTCGGCCTCGGCGCGGCGGCCTACTCCCCTGCGAAATACGGCATCCTGACTGAATACCTGCCCCACCATAAGCTGGTAGTGGCCAACGGCTGGATCGAAGGCCTGACTGTGAGCTCGATCATCTTCGGCACCCTGCTCGGCGGCGTGCTGATCAGTGCAACCGTGTCCGCCAAACTGCTGTCCATCGACCTGCCGCACTTCGATACCGGGGTTGATACGCCTGCCGAAGCTGCAATCGCCATCATCATGCTGTTTTACGGCGTCGCCGCGATATTCAACCTGTATATCCCGGATACCGGCGTTGACCACCGCGCACCGAACAAAAACCCGATTTACCTGATCCGTGAATTCGCGCACTGCGTGAAGCTGCTGTGGTCCGACAAGCTGGGGCAGATTTCACTGGCAACCACCACACTGTTCTGGGGTGCAGGTGCAACCCTGCAGTTCATCGTGCTGAAGTGGGCCGAGGTGGCGCTGGGTTACACGCTGTCGAAAGCCACCATGCTGCAGGGCATCTGCGCCGTCGGCATCGCCGCAGGCTCGGTCATCGCCGCCAAGATGGTGCCGCTGAACCGCGCAGTCAATGTCGTCCCGGTCGGCATCGCCATGGGGCTGATCGTCATCATCATGAATTTTGTCAGCTCGATTGCTGTGGCCATTCCGCTGCTGATCATCATCGGCGGTCTCGCCGGATTTTTTGTGGTGCCGATGAACGCGCTGCTGCAGCACCGCGGCCACATCCTGATGGGCGCCGGTCACTCCATTGCCGTGCAGAACTTCAACGAAAACCTGTCGATCCTGGCGATGCTCGGACTTTATGCCCTGCTGATCAAGCTCGACCTGTCGATCTACTGGGTCATCACCATGTTCGGCCTTTTCGTGTCGGCGTCGATGGCGCTGGTGCGCAAACGCCATCTGCACAACCTGGCAACCGGCCCGCTGCCGACAATCCCTGCCGACGCCAAACACTGAACCGACCACACCCGCATAAAAAAGGCTGCCCGCGGGCAGCCTTTTATTCATCCCAGACCGGTCAGACCGGCTGATACTTGAAGCGCTTGACCTTCGCCATATTGGTACCTTCGATACGGATCAGGCTGGTCGGCCCGACTCGCTTGGGGGAGTGCAGGTCGCCTTCGTTGTAGACATGGGCCACACCCGGGGTCAGCTTGTAGGAACGTGTCTCCTTGACCTTACCCGGCTTGTCGGCACTTGCCGCTTCCAGCAACTGGTAATCGCGCATCTGCGTCTCGCCACGGGCCTGCCCGTAAATCGCCCAGGAATGCGCGTGGTCGTGCGGATCGCTGGTCTTGGCATCCGTATAGTCGTGCGCGAGGATGCAGAAACCGAATTCAGGGTCTTCGTACAGCATCTTGCGTTCGCCGGTATTGGCATCGACATGCTTGTCGATAAACGCCTTGTCTTTCAGCACTTCCTGCAGCAGCTCTGCGACCTTTTTGCGTCCGGCAGGGCCCGGCTCGGCCTTGATGAAATCATGGCATTGCGCTGCGAACTGCTCCAGTGTGTGTCCCATCCGAAGGTTCCTCCCATTTTTTTACACGATTTTGTCATTGTGCCGCAAACATGACGGCCTTGGAATGGTTCGGCTCAGGCCAGGCTTTATCAGGCTTTTTCAACCTTTTGCAGCCCTCCGGCAGATTACATCCCAACCCGGCGCCAAGCCTTTGAAATGATTTCGCAACATTTATAGCGTTAGCTGTCCGTTTCCCTTAACCAGGACAGAACAATCATGAGCAGCACCACTTACATTGCCGCGATGATGGATGCAGAGACCGGCGGCAGCGCAAACTATGCATTCGAAGCCTCCATGGATTTACTGGATATGCCCGCGAACGAAATTATCGATACATTCATCAAACATCTGGACAGCGAAGGCACATACCCGTCGCCGATATCGTGTCATCTTGACTCCGCCATTGTCAAAAAAGACAAGGGGATCCTGCTCGCTACCGGCTCATTGATTCTCGGTCGGGGAGATATCCCGTTTCTGGTGATGATCTCGCCGTAAAACCGTCAGTAGTTGCCCGGG
>JBILYA010000343.1:0-3055 GCA_044378065.1 Burkholderiales bacterium
GGGTCATCGGGTTTTCCCATGCACCCTGAACCACTGGCGTGTGGTGGCGTAAGTGCCGGCCGTCTTTCAGCCACAGCTCAACGATCGCCTGTCGGCCACCGGAGCGCGTCAGCTCTGCGCTGCCTTTGTACTCAATGCGCTTGCGTAGTGCGACCACTGCCTTGTCCTTCATCCGCTTAACGTCGTGCGAGGACTTAAAGGTAACCTTGCCGTCGAGAAGCATCACCGCAATCATGTGCTGCATGCAGATGTCCGGCATGCTTCTGTTGTTGACGATGTCCGATTCCGAATCCTGCACCTGCACCAGCGCCCGCTCGATTTGTCCCGCGTTAACCCCATGTTTCGCGATCAGATTCGAAGCGGCATCCAGCGCCGGTTGAATAGGGGAGCCGACAGACCATTTTTTAATGTTCGATCGCATGATCTCGTAAGTCTTGCCGAGTTCGCGCGTGACATGACTGGTATCGACGTTGCCGTCGTAAGCCATCCAGAAGTTACGTGTTCCGCTGAATGGATCCTCCACCCCGGTAAATCCCTGCTCGACCATCGTCGCAGCATAGACAGCGTTGCGAGACGGCATGCCGCCAAAATCGAATGCCTTCTCAATGTGGTCCGGGTCGCGCATCCAGCACGAAATGCCAGATGCCTGCTGCGCGGTGTACGCAAGCAGATGGCGCATTTGCGCAGCATCTAAATGCAGCAGCGCCCCGGCAGCCGCCGAACCACCGAACAGCGAACCAAAGGTATGTGAAGAATGTCCGGCATGCAGAAACTTGACGCCACCAAGCGCCATGTTGATCCGGGCGCCGATGTCGTATCCCAGCGCAACTGCGCGTATCAGGTCCTTGCCGGAAGATCTTAAACGCTCGGCTGTCGCCCACGCAGCCGGCACCACGCCACACCCCGGATGAAACAACCCGGCCTGGTGAGAATCATCCGTTTCATCTGCGTGCGCAGACATCCCGTTCGCAAACGCTGCATGAATCGCGGACGTTACCAACTTGGTGCCCATGATCGTGGCTTCTTTCACGCCACCCTGACTGCGCACGAACCCGATCGCCTTTTTCCCCGGCAACAGTTGGGCCCCTGAAACAATTGCTGCAATCGTGTCTGCGATATGGTGCTTGGTTTTCTCCACGACGGCTGCGGGTAATGGCTTGCTTGCAGCGCGCGCCATGTAACCTGAGAGTTTTACCATCATCGGCGAAACTGGATCTTTAGTTTTTTCTGACATCTTCTTGCTCCACTTCTATGAATAATTCAGCGCCGGAATCCGGCCCCACCGTCCACTGTAATCACTGCACCAGATACATAGCTGGCCCGGCTTGACGCCATGAAGGCAACGACGTCGGCAACTTCACTCGACCGAGCCAAGCGACCAAAAGGAAACCCTGTTGTCAGTTCACGCCAACGCTTCTCATCGCCCAGTTCGGCCTGCGCACGTGCCTTCCAGCGGTTAATCTGGCGGTCGGTTTCCGTGGCCCCCGGATTGATCGCCACCACCCGGATACCATGGTCTACGCTCTCTACACCCAGCGCCTGCGAGAATGAAAGCAATGCGGCGTTGCCAGAGCAGCCAACGATGTAGGCGGGTGCCGGATTGGTTCCTGCTATGCCGACGATGTTGATAATCACCCCAGAGCTTCGGTGAACCATCCGCCGATAAACTGCACGACTCAGGTTGATGTAACCGAATACCTTAAGCTCCCAGGCTTTTCTCCAATCTTCCTCAGAGATGCCGAGTAGCGTGTTTTGAGGGATCGCCCCGGCGCAGTTAACCAGAATATCCACGTCGCCGACCGCCGCCGCCAATCGCTCTGCAGCACCCGGTTCCGCAAGGTCTGCTTGATGCAGGGTGACTGCAGCGCCGTAGCGGTCGGACAGGCTCTGTCGAGCCACTTCCAGCATATTCTTGTCGCGGGAAGCGAGGTGCAGGCCACATCCTTCGGCTGCAAAAGCCTCAGCGACTGCAAGACCGATACCGCGGGAGCCTCCAGTCACCAAAACTTGCTTGCCGGAGAGATTCAGTTCCACGCCAGCAGCCCTTCCGAGAAATCATTGATTTGCCAAACGCGAGGATGCGTCAACTCAAGCGACATTCTTTTGTGCCTCCGTGTTTGCCGGATCTGCAAGAACCGAGGAGCGAAATAGCTCGTCGAGTTGATCGTCAGTCATGCCGAGCAGGTCTTGCAGCACACTGCGTGTGTCTGCCCCAAGCCCTGGTGGATAAACTTTCGCCTCCTCCTGCCCGTCAGCAAACTTGACGGGGTTGCCTGCCACGCGGATGCGGTTCTTGCTTTGTGCATCTTCCAACTCAACCACCATCTTGCGATGCATCACCTGCGGATCGCTGAGTGCCTTGTCGAGGGTATTAACGACTCCAACCGGAATTGATTTGGCGCGGAATCGCGTCACCCAATGCGCCGATGGCTGCTTCTTGAATGCCGCATCCAGCAATGGCCAGAGAGCTTCGCGGTTCTCATATCGGTCGGCATTCTTACGGAAGCGCTCGTCTGCGATGAGGTGGCTCAAGCCCAGTTCGTTGGCCATGTCTTCCCACATACGCTCGGTATTCGCGCACACCACGACGTTCACCTCGTCGCCGGAAACAAAGGCACGGTAAGTTGGAATCGAATCGTGTCCGCGGCCCTGGGTCTTTGGCACTACCCCGTTGATTAGGTGATAACCAGCCTGATAGCACAACATCGAAATCTGACAATCCAGCATGGCCACATCGATCTGTCGGCCGCGCCCGGTGCGGGCACGCTCGACCAGTGCCGACTGGATGCCAATGACAGAGAACATACCCGCCGACAGATCCCCCAGTGGGATGCCTGAACGCACGGGAAGCCCGCCGTACTCGCCCGTCAAGCTCATGCCGCCGGACAATGCCTGTACGATCATGTCGTAAGCCGGATAGTCCCGGTATGGCCCATCCTGGCCAAAACCCGAAATGCTGCACCAGATGAGCCCCGGATTTTCGCGACTGAGTTCTTCGTATGACAGGCCAAGCTTCTGTATAACGCCAGGTCTAAAATTCTCGATGACCACATCA
>JBILYA010000431.1:0-3046 GCA_044378065.1 Burkholderiales bacterium
ACGGCAGTGCGAAAGCGTCCCTAGTGATGATCTTCAAACTGGCCCAGAGCGCTTCCAAAGGCTGGCGAAAGCTGCGAGGTCATCAGCACATTCCGGAGCTGATCAAGGGTGTCCGTTTCATCGACGGTGTCATCGAACAGTCAGCTGATGAACTCAAATCCACAACCACCAAATCCCCTACAACTCATACCGAAATCGTCGCCTGAAAAATTCTCCCTGAACACAACATTTGGAAGTAACTCTTTCCGGTCCAAATGGGCTCTAAACCGCCAAAAGACTCTAAACCGCGTGACTCACCCCCAAGTGGGTCACACGACGTAAGTCCAATGAATACATGGCTTTTCGCGATTTTGCCGCCAATCGAAGTTTTAGCGAAAATAGCCTATGGCAGTGGGATGAAAAATCAGGGCTAGCGCGTCACGCGGGGGACTGCCTCATCCAGTTGGTTCGTGTGCGTTCCTGGGGGGCTTCAAACTGTCGTGCCACAACACCTTCAGTTCCGACTATCTTCCCCCGAGCCTATGCTTCAGATATTTTCCCCTGCTCGCTCCATAGCAGCGGGATCCCTTTTCGAAGTTGACGTAAGCTCATGCTCTCAGGTTCCTTACCTTCGAGTATCTGCTCGACTACCGGTTAAGCTTTGGTGCATTCAAAAAAGGCAACAGGTGGATTGGACAAGAAGTCCTGCCAGTGAGATCCTCCCCATTGCTGAAGTCCCTCGGGTGATACTTGCGGCTTGTGCCACTGGATATTCGTCAGTCCAGCGGCAAGCAGCGCACGCTCTAAGGTAAACTTGGTCAGATAGTAATTAGTTACTTCAACGGTTCCTTCAGCGAGGTGAAAACTCCAAATGATTGGTGCGCCTTCCTGGAGATGCCCTTGGAGACGTTTTGAGTAACCGTAAATTTTCCCTGAGTCAAAGTTTGACGGTGGGTCATTGGGGTTGTTGTTGACCGTCAAGAAACGGCCCCCCGGTTTGAGATTGCGCGCAATTGCCCGGCACATGGAGACGAGTTCCTCTTCATTGCTTGCGTAATTCAGTAAGTAGGCTGCAAATACCAAATCTGATGTCGCTCCGTAGTCGATGTCGCTTGCATCGCCGACACGGTATTGAATACCAAGCGGTTCGATGGATTCCTGGGAAATCGCCAATTCGATCATTCCCTTCGAAAGGTCGACGCCTGTGATAGGTTCCGCTCCCATTCGACGGAGTAATCTCGTGTAATAACCCTCTCCGCAGGCCAGATCGAGAGTTCGAAGTCCTTGAACCTCACCGACAAGGCTCAGCAGAGTGAATCGTTCGATATGGGTTCTCCAAGGCTGAAGTTTCGACTCCTGATACTCCCTGGTGATCTTGTCATAGTCGGTTGTCATGGGTGAATACCTTGGCTCGCAGATGGGGTGAGAATTGCCGGAGGGTTTTGGTGTGTCGGAGTGATCGCCAAATACACTACAAAAGAGATTCCAAAGCTAATGAACCAAGCGTAATGATAAAGTTCAGTCCATAGGGACACAGAGGTATTCATGCCGATCGTTGCGAGAAAACCAGGAACGCAGGGGAGTATTCCAGCCACCAAGGCGACCATTGCTGAAATGTGAAACCCCCTTGTGTACCAATAAGGGCCTTGGGGTTCGTAGAGACCGCGTAGGTCCAGTCGCATTCGTCGCAAGACATAGTAGTCCGCAATCATCACGCCACCGACGGCTCCCAATAACGCTGAGTACGCAACCAGCCACTTAAAGATGTAACCCGATGGATCATCCACAAGCCGCCAGGGCTGAATGAGAATGCCGACCAAGCCTGTCAGGATCGCACCCGTGCGAAACGAGATGTGACGCGGACTCAGGTTGGCAAAGTCGTTCGCTGGCCCGACGACGTTGGCGGCTAGATTGGTGGCAAGGGTGGCAAGGACCAATCCGAACAAGCCTAACGCGTGCCAGAACGGGCTCTCGAATCGAGACAACAATTCGACAGGGTCCCAGATAGCTTTACCGTAGATCACTACTGTTGCCGAGGTGACCGCGACTCCGATGAACGAGTATAACCCCATGGTTAAGGGAAGCCCTATAGCTTGACCAAGGATTTGGTCTCGTTGTGTTTTGACATAGCGAGTGAAATCGGGGATGTTCAGCGACAGCGTGGCCCAGAACCCGACATTCGCTGTCAGAGCAGGAAAAAAGAAGTTCCAGAATTGGCCCTCCCGCTGGCCGCCTACTACGAACTGTGACCTCTGCGAGAGCATAGGGCCCCAACCGCCCGCCTCGCGATAGGCCCAGACCAAAAGTGCAAGGCCCAGTCCGATCAACAACGGGGCTTTGATATTTAGCAATGTCCTGACGGAATCAATCCCTCGCCAGATAACGTATTGATTCAGGCTCCAGAAAGCCAGAAAGCAAATCAGTTGAGGCAAGTTGATCTCAAGAAACGGGAGTTTCGTTTGCTCTGACCAAGAAGAAAAGTAGAGTTCTAAAACTTTATAGATAGCCCATCCCCCGATCCAGGTCTGGATGCCGAACCAGCCACAGGCGACCAACGCTCGCAAGAGCGCCGGTACATTCGCACCGCGCAAGCCAAATGCAGCCCGGCAAAATACGGGAAAGGGTATCCCGTATTTCGTTCCCGCATGTGCGTTGAGAACCATCGGCACGAGCACCACGAGATTCCCGAGGAAAATGGTAAGAATCGCCTGCCACCAGTTCATTCCCTGTTCGATTAACGATGAGGCAAGCATGTAGGTTGGGATGCAAGCGGATAACGCGACCCACAATGCAATCATGTCCCGCATTGCCCAGCGGCGCGCGGACCGAGGGACTGGCGCTAAATCTTCGCTCCAATAGTCTCTGCCGGTCAGCGAAGCTTCAAGCATTTCGACATCATGGTTTTTTGAATTCAATTCTTGATTGGCGACTTCATTCATAGGGCGAATTCAAATCTGAAGTGCAACGAGCGAGGGAATAAGAAGTCGGCATCGAGCTGAGACATTGGTTAGATTGGGTGTACGAAAACAAGCACTCAATTTTGCCAGGAGACTCAGTCGATGCCGTA
>JBILYA010000345.1:0-3042 GCA_044378065.1 Burkholderiales bacterium
CTTGGAGCCACTGTCCGGCGACGTCCGCTAAACTGCGGCCGTCCAACTCAACCGCGGCATTGAGACCACGCATGGTTTCCGCATCAATCCTGCCTTCCAATCCTTGAATCGCCGCCCAGGCTTGCGGATGCCGTTGTGGCAGATCGATGCGATAGACCAGCAATGCTTCGTATGCAGGAAAAACCTGCCGGTCATCACGCAGCAACTTGAGCCCTTGCCTCGTGATTTGCGGATCCGTGGTGTAAACGTCAATGAGATCAACCTGCTCCCTGGCCAGCGCTCCGTAGGCCAGACCATGCTCAAGACTGCGGACCTGCAGGCCTTCGAGCCCGTAAGCCCTGCGCAACGCTGGCCAGCCGTCTCGCCGGTTAAGAAACTCGGGGGACAAACCGGCACGCAGATCGCGCGTGCTGCGCAAATGACTGATCAGCGCAAAGCCGCTGCGGTCAGCTTTTTTTGCGCTCATCGCCAAGGCATAGGCATTGTCAAAACCGAGCGGGACGCCGGTTGCAAGACTATGTGCCGCAAGCAGCCGCTGCAGTTCAGGCAGCGTCGGCACCTGTTTTAATCCGAGCAACTCCAGCGCCACCGTTCCGCTGTAGTCGGGATAAAGATCAATGGAGCCGCTTTTCAGCGCAGAAAAAAGAATGGCCGAATTACCCATCCCGGGGTGATGTTCGACGTCGACGGCACCCGCATGACGTGCAGTACCGGCAATGATTTCCCCAAGCAGATAAGACTCAGTGAAACGTTTCGAGCCGACCTTCAAGGTCTCGGCTTTGGCGACCGATACGCAGATCATCGACTGCAGCAAAAGGAATACCACGGCAAGGGGCAGCAGACCCAGCCAGTGAACCATCAAGCACCGGGCAACGCGTTTTGTCATGGCGCGAAGATGGTAGCATGGCGCCCTGAATCCGCCGCGCTGAACACACAGGCGCTGCATATCAAAAATCGCTCTGGAACTGCCATGACCGCACGCGACAGCAAACTCGATTCCTACTGGATGCCATTCACCGCCAACCGCGCCTTCAAACAGGCGCCGCGTATGCTGGTGGCCGCGAAAGACATGCACTACTCAACTGACGACGGACGGCAGATCCTCGACGGCACATCAGGTCTTTGGTGTGTCAATGCCGGTCATTGCCGCCCGCGCATCGTCGAAGCCATACAGAAACAGGTCGCCAAGATGGATTACGCACCGGCGTTTCAGATGGGGCATCCCGATGCCTTCCGCGTCGCCGAGCGACTGGCCGCGATGGCGCCCGGTGACCTCGATCACGTCTTCTATTGCAATTCGGGTTCCGAGGGCGTGGACACCGCACTGAAGATTGCACTTGCCTACCACCGCGCGCGCGGCGAAGGCCAACGCAACGTACTGATCGGTCGTGAACGCGGCTATCACGGGGCAGGCTTCGGCGGTATTTCCGTGGGCGGTATTCCTGCCAACCGCAAGGTCTACGGCAATATGCTGTTCCGTGTGGACCACATGGCGCATACGCACAATCTGAAGGAAAACGCGTTCAGCCGAGGCCAGCCGGCCTGGGGTGCGCATCTTGCCGATGAACTCGAAACGCGCATTGTGCCGCTGCACGATGCCAGCAACATCGCCGCCGTCATTGTCGAGCCGCTCGCCGGTTCCACCGGCGTGTTGGTGCCGCCCAAGGGTTACCTTGAGCGTCTGCGCCAGATCTGCGACAAATACGGCCTGCTGCTGATATTCGATGAAGTCATCACCGGTTTCGGCCGCACCGGCCCCTGCTTTGCCGCCGAAGCGGTCGGCGTGGTCCCGGACATGATGATTGTCGCCAAGGGCCTGACCAATGGCACCGTGCCGATGGGTGCTGTTATCGTGCGTCGCGATATTTACGAAACCGTAGTCAATAACGCACCGGCAGGAATGGTCGAGCTGTTCCATGGCTATACTTACTCAGGCCATCCCTTAGCGACCGCCGCCGCACTTGCCAGCCTCGATACCTTCGAAGAAGAAGGTTTGTACCAGCGCGGCCAGGAACTCGCGCCCTATTTCGAACAGGCCGTGCAATCGCTGCGCGAAATGCCCAACGTCATCGATGTGCGCAATATGGGCATGGTTGCCGGCATTGAACTGGAACCGCGTCCCGGTGCGCCGACCGCACGGGCGTTCGAAACCTTCCTCAAGTGTTATGAAAAAGGCGTGTTAATCCGCACCACCGGTGACATCATCGCCCTCTCGCCGCCTCTGATCATCAGCAAGGCGCAGATCGACGAACTGGTTAGCACTCTGGCTGATGCACTGCGCGAGGTCGGACGAAACGGATAAAATTTATTTAAAACAATAACTTATAAATATTCACTACGTAAAAAAGGGCAGCCTAAGCTGCCCGTTTTTTTTCGGCGGAGTATTACTTGGTCAGGCAGTGACGCAGCCAGGCCGCCGTCAGTTTTTCCTGTGTCGAGTTCTGCTTCAGCCGCTGATCCAGCGCCGGCCAGTCAACATGATCCAGCTCCTGATCCTGATTGAAGCAGGAAAACACGTAGCTCCTCTTGCCGGTCTTGGGATCCACATGCGGCTGCAGACACTGGGCACAGATCTCTTTCATCATGCACTGCATCGGCGAGTTGATGGAGCCGACAGCGTGATGACATTCCTTCAGATGCGGCTTGAGGATTTCATGCCGAGCCCTGGCGACCGCGGCCATCATCTTATCCGAGCCGATGGCGATGATGCGGTCGGCATCGCTGAACGGGATGGCCTGATCGCCAAGCGCACCGGAAGCATAACTGTTCATCGCCTGCACGATATTGCCGACGAAGGTACGATCCGAAGGCCGGGAAGGTTTGAAACCCGGCTGCTCATCGCAGCACCAGATCACCACATCGCTGGCAGCCTCGATGTTTTCCACGTGGTAACGGTCAGCCATTGATTTGTAGCCGGCAAAATACAGCACTTTGCTGCCGGCCTTGCGCATGGCTTGGCCGATGGAGAACAGGACGGCATTGCCCAAACCGCCGCCAACCAGCACGACGGTCTCACCAGAGGCGATTTCCGTCGGCGCACCT
>JBILYA010000346.1:0-3039 GCA_044378065.1 Burkholderiales bacterium
GGTTATCCATTGGCACAAAATCTCGAGGTGTCGCGCCGGTAAACAACTGGCGCGGACGGCCGATTTTCTGTTCCGGATCGGCGACGAGTTCTTTCCACTGCGCAATCCAGCCGACGGTGCGTGCCAGCGCGAAGATCGCGGTGTACATGCTGACCGGGATACCCAGCGCCTTGTAGACGATGCCCGAATAGAAGTCGACGTTCGGGTAGAGCTTGCGCTTGATGAAATATTCATCGCTCAGCGCAATGCGCTCCAGCTCCATCGCCAGCTTGATCAGCTTGTTGTCCTTCATGTCGAGCTCTTCCAGAACCTCATGGCAGGTTTTCTGGATCAGCTTGGCGCGAGGGTCGTAGTTTTTGTAAACGCGGTGACCGAAGCCCATCAGCATGGCGTGACCGTCTTTTTCTTTCACGCGCTTGATGAAGGCCGGGATGTTCTGGATGTCGCCGATTTCGTCGAGCATCTTCAGCACGGCTTCGTTGGCGCCGCCGTGCGCCGGGCCCCAGAGGCTGGCAATGCCTGCGGAGATACAGGCAAACGGGTTGGCACCGGTCGAGCCGGCCAGACGCACCGTCGAGGTTGAAGCATTCTGTTCGTGGTCAGCATGCAGGATCAGGATGCGATCAATCGCGCGAGAAATCACCGGGTTCGGCACATATTCTTCGCAGGGAGTGCCGAACATCATGTACAGGAAGTTGTCCGTGTAGGACAGCTTGTTCTTCGGATACATGAACGGCTGACCCATGCTGTATTTATAGGTCATTGCCGTGATCGTCGGCAGCTTGGCAATCAGGCGGAAGGCCGAAATATCGCGGCTGCGCTGGTCATAGATGTTGATCGAGTCATGATAGAAAGCCGACAACGCGCCGACAACGCCACACATCACCGCCATCGGGTGCGCGTCACGGCGGAAACCGCTGTAAAAGCGCGACAATTGCTCGTGCACCATCGAATGGTGGGTGACGATATTGTCAAATTCGAGTTTCTGATCCTTGTTCGGCAATTCACCGTTGAGGATCAGGTAGGCGACCTCCAGGAAGTCGCATTTTTCGGCCAGTTGCTCGATCGGGAAGCCGCGATAAAGCAAAACGCCCTCGTCGCCGTCGATATACGTGATGTTGGAGCGGCAGCTCGCCGTCGACATGAAACCGGGGTCATAAGTGAACTTGCCGGTCTTGCCATAAAGGCTGCGAACGTCGATGACCTCAGGTCCGATGGTTCCGCCCAAAACGGGGAAATCCACCGAGGGGCTGCCATCGCTGAAAGAGAGGGTTGCGAGCTTTTCTTTCATAACTATCTCCGTATTATCAATTACTTAAGTTATTTATCTTATTTACTACATTAACTTATGAAACTCGCCATTACTTGCGCTGCATTCGCCGGATCAGAGCATCGTAGCGCTTAGGCGCCTCCTCCTGCCCCATCACCCACGGCAACAACACAGTATCGACTTCTCCCAGAAACTCCTTGAATAAAGACATCTCTTCCGGCGACAGACTATCAAAGTCTTCCGCCAGAAAGCGCTGCAATATCAGATCCATTTCCAACAAACCTCGCCGGCATTGCCAGCGGATACGGTCCAGTTCGGCCATATCAGATACTTAAACGGTACGCTTAACCAGCAAATCCTTGATCTTGCCAATGGCCTTGGTCGGATTCAGACCTTTCGGGCAGACATCAACACAGTTCATGATCGAATGGCAGCGGAACAGCCGGTACGGGTCTTCCAGGTTGTCCAGACGCTCATTGGTCGCCTGGTCACGGGTATCGGCAATAAACCGGTAAGCCTGCAAAAGGCCAGCCGGGCCGACAAACTTGTCCGGATTCCACCAGAACGACGGGCAGGAAGTCGAGCAGCAGGCGCAGAGGATGCACTCATACAAGCCGTTGAGTTCCTCACGGTCTTCAGGCGACTGCAGGCGCTCGGTTTCAGGACGCGGCGTCTCGTTGACAACGTAAGGGGTCACCGAGTGGTACTGCTTGAAGAACTGCGACATGTCGACGATCAGGTCGCGGATCACCGGCAGGCCGGGCAGCGGACGGATCACCACCGGCTCTTTCAGGTCGGCGATCTTGGTAATGCAGGCCAGACCGTTTTTGCCATTGATATTCATCGCATCCGAACCGCAAACGCCTTCGCGGCAGGAACGACGGAACGCAAAGGTATCGTCGGTCGATTTAAGGCGCATCAGCGCATCCAGCAACATGCGGTCGGTGGGTTCCAGCTGGATGTCGTAATCCTGCATGTACGGCTTTTCATCGACATCCGGGTTGTAACGGTAGATAGAGAGGCGCATCTGTCTTCCTTGATCTTAGTAAACCCGAGCCTTGGGCTCGAACGATTCAACGGTCAGCGGCTTGAGGTTGACCGGACGATATTCGAGGCGGTCGTTCTCTTTGTACCAAAAAGTGTGTTTCATCCACTGCGCGTCATTACGGTCCGGGAAATCGCTGCGGTCGTGGGCGCCACGCGATTCCTGGCGGGCATGCGCGGAAACCATCGTCGACATTGCAACTTCGACCAGATTCTCCAGCTCGAGTGCTTCAACACGTGCGGTGTTGAACACCTTGCTCTTGTCTTTGACATACAGGCTCTCGGCGCGTTTACCGACTTCCTGCATTCTGCGCACACCTTCGGCCAGACCGTCGGGGAAGCGGAATACACCGCAATGCAATTGCATCGTACGCCGCATTTCAGCACCCACTTCGGCAACGTCCTCACCGGACTTGGCCGAATCCAGCCGCGCCAGTCGTGAGAGCGAGCGGTCAGCCGCGTCTTTTGGCAGATCCTGGTGAGCCAGCGCATCGCTCGCCAGATCCTTGACCACCTGCTCACCCGAAGCCTTGCCGAACACCAGCAGGTCAAGCAGCGAGTTGGTGCCCAGACGGTTGGCGCCGTGCACCGACACGCAAGCACATTCACCGGCAGCGTAAAGACCTTTGACGATCGCCCCGCCGTTGTGACCGGCAAGCACCTGACCATGCATATTGGTCGGAATACCACCCATCATGTAGTGACAGGTCGGCACCACCGGAATC
>JBILYA010000347.1:0-3022 GCA_044378065.1 Burkholderiales bacterium
ATTCATGTTGTCTGGCCGGAATATGAACTGATATTTTTATCTCGGGATTATAGTCTTCAAAAAATCGCCAAGTTCTGACTTCGCGAATAATTTTTGTTATTAATCAAAAACTTATTTAGATTAAATCTAAACTTAGGGGCGTTACTGAAAGTATTGGTACGCAGCGCCTTCCAAGCCGGTTGGAGTTCGGCAGGCCTGTTTTTGGTTTTATCCGCCTGTGTCGCTGCCCCCATCAGCTGACTGGCACTAAGGCAGGGCTGAAAATGCCTTCATGCGATAATCTGGGTTCGGAAAATTGCTACAAATCATGTCTGAAACAGCAAAGCAGATCACACTGTACGGCATCCGCAACTGCGACAGCGTCAAGAAAGCGCGCACCTGGCTGGACGGGCGGGGAGTCGCTTACGCTTTTCATGATTACAAGGTCGCTGGCATCGACCGGTCGCAGCTGACCCAATGGTGTTCGGAGCTGGGCTGGGAGCGGGTGATGAACCGCGCGGGTACGACTTTCCGAAAGCTTGCCGAAGCCGACAAGGCCGGTCTGGACGAGGCTGAGGCAATTCGCCTGATGCTGGAGCAGCCATCACTGATTAAACGCCCGGTGCTGGATCTCGGCAAGCGCCGGCTGATCGGTTTCAAGCCGGAAGACTACGGTCAGGCGGAAGAGCTGGCACGATGAGTGATGCCGAGCACATGCAACTGGCACTGGATCTCGCCGCACAGGCTTCCGCCGCGGGTGAGGTTCCTGTCGGTGCGGTCGTGGTGCATCAGGGGCAGGTAGTCGGTCGCGGCTTTAACCAGCCTATTTCCTGCGCAGATCCAACAGCACATGCTGAGATCATGGCGCTTCGTGACGCTGGAAGGACGCTGGGTAATTACCGGCTGGTAGATTGCGACCTTTATGTCACTTTGGAGCCTTGTGTGATGTGCAGCGGTGCAATCATGCACGCCAGGATCCGCCGTGTGGTTTTCGGTGCTCCGGACCTCAAAACCGGGGCCTGCGGCAGCGTTGTCGATCTCTTTGCCGAAACCCGTCTCAATCACCATACGACAGTGACGGCCGGAGTCAGGGCCCCAGAGGCAGTGGCTTTGCTGCAAAACTTCTTTGCCAGCCGGCGTAACAAATCTTGAAAATCAACATTAGAATTGATTCGCAAACCCTTGATTTAGTAGATAATCAAGATGAAGTTATTTCGAATTATCTGATATCCAGTGCGATTAAAGGCACTGGTCAGGCCAGTGGCAGCTACTGTACGCCGCTGGGACAGCACATCATTCGGGCGAAAATTGGATCCGGCCTGCCGGAAAACACCGTTTTTGTCGGCCGTCGTCCAACGGGGGAAATCTACAGCCCGGAGTTGGCCACCCAGTTTCCGGGGCGCGACTGGATTTTGACGCGGATTCTGTGGTTATCCGGTTGCGAAGTTGGATTCAACCGTCTCGGCAGCGTGGATACCATGCGCCGTTATATCTATATCCATGGCAGCCCTGATTCGGTGCATATGGGGCAACCGGGATCCATTGGCTGTATCCGCATGCGAAATGCCGATATCGTCGAATTATTTGACCTTGTATCCACTGGAATCCCGGTCAATATCACCCAATAAACAGTGCCTTAGTGAGTTCGTCACGGTTTGGAAGCATTGCGGGATCCTGGTATTTTTCGTGATGCCTGGTTTATTAAAACCTCTTTTAAAACAATCAGTTGATCCTTTGATCTGGCTGCGTTGTGCAATGCGCCAAAATGGGCTAAATTGTGCGCCGCAACTGCCGTTGTTCAGGCAGTAACCACTTAAAGGGCGAAGCATGCGACTCAAAGACAAGGTAGCCATCATCACCGGCGCAGGGCGCGGTATTGGCCAGGCTACGGCACTCAAATTCGCCCGCGAAGGCGCGAAAGTCATGGTCTGCGACATCAACCAGGAATGGATTGATGAAACGGTCAAGCTTTGCAAAGCCGCCGGCGGCGACGCTATCGGACAGATCGCCGACGTCCGCGACATGAAGACGCTGGAAGCCATGGTCAAATCCACGGTCGACAAGTGGGGTCGTGTCGATTGCCTCGTCAACAACGCGGGTATTGTGGCCGATGCCCAACTGAAAAACATGACCGAAGAACAATTTGACCGGGTCATCGACATCAATCTGAAGGGTGTCTACAACTGCACCAAGGCCGTGGTGAACAAGATGCTGGAGCAGCAGTCGGGGGTGATCCTGAATGCCTCGTCCATCGTCGGCCTCTACGGCAACTTCGGTCAGACCAACTATGCTGCTGCCAAGTTCGGTGTCATCGGCATGGCCAAAACCTGGGCGCGTGAACTGGGTCGCAAGGGCATCCGCTCGAATGCGGTGTGTCCTGGCTTCATCGCCACCCCGATTCTCGGCTCCGTCCCTGAAAAAGTGATCCATGCACTGGAAGAACGCGTGCCGATGGGGCGTCTGGGCAAGCCGGAAGAAATTGCAAACACCTTTGCTTTTCTCGCCTCCGACGAAGCCAGCTACATCAATGGCGCCGTCATTGAAGTCAACGGCGGTCTGACGATCTAACGCCGTCGCTGCAGCCGGCGCTCAGCCGGCCAGCAAAGCCTGCAGCATCGTGCGGTCTGGTGATCGCACGATGCCTTTCTCCGTAATCAATGCACTGACCAACTCGGCCGGCGTGATATCAAAAACCGGATTGGTCATGTGAATGTTCTGCGGTGCCCAGCGGCGGTCGCGGTATCCCGCAACTTCATCTACCGGCCGCTCTTCGATCGGTATCGAATCCCCGTTCGGTGTACCAAGGTCTATGGTGGATAAGGGGCAGGCCACGTAAAACGGAATGCCGTGGCGCTTCGCAAGTACGGCCATCATGTAAGTGCCGATCTTGTTGGCGACATCACCATTGGCTGCAACCCGATCCGCGCCGACGATCACTGCGTCAATGTGACGGGTGCTCATCAGGTGGCCTGCGGCGCTGTCGGCGATCAGCGTGACCGGAATCCCGTCCTGCTGAAGTTCCCAGGCAGTCAGTCTCGCACCC
>JBILYA010000348.1:0-3021 GCA_044378065.1 Burkholderiales bacterium
GAGTTCCGGAATTTCATTCAATACGCCGGTGGATTTCGCGCCCTTGAGGTCGCGCATCAGGCCCAGCGTCTTGCGGTGGTTCTTGTTGATCTTGTCGGCAACGGTGCCAAGTCCGGTGTCACGCACGGCGATTTCGGCGAGCGTGCGGTTGCGCGACGGTTCCATGATCGCCCAGCCCGCGGCGGTGACCAGTTCGTCGAGCTGCGCCTGCGAATAGTTTGCGATCGCGGCCTGCGCCTTGCGCGCGCGCGTGACGAGCGCCGAAACGGTCTGTGCTGCAGCGGTCTGCGCGGCAGGTGATGGCGCCGATTGGGGTTTTGTTTCAGCCATGGCGGTTCCCGGGGTTGCGCCGGTCTGCGCGGGTTTGCAGCCGGTGTCGTGTTGATTTGATGGACATTATAGCCATCGCCGGACCGGGGCCGGTTTTGCTGTGCGCGCCGCACAAAAATTGATAGACTCCGGCTTCCGAAAAACGACAAAACCAGTTTATGAAATGGCAGATCAAAAGTATTTCAAATTCCAGGGGAAAATCGTTTTCGTCGGTTTCGGCTCCGTCGCGCAGGGTGTCCTGCCGTTGTTGCTGCGCCACATCGACGTGCCGCGAGAGCGGATTTCCATCATTACGGCGCATGAGCGCGGCCGTGCAGAAGCCGAATCGTTCGGCATCCGCTACGAAATAAATCCGCTCACGCGCGAAAACCACCGCTCGATCCTGGGCTCACGTCTCGAGCGCGGGGATTTCCTGATTAATCTGTCGGTCGACGTGGCGAGTTCCGCGCTGATCGAGTTTTGCGCTGAACACGGCGTCCTGTACCTCGACTCGTGCATCGAACCCTGGGCGGGCGGCTATACCGACCAGTCAGTGTCGGCGTCGCGGCGTTCCAATTACGGTCAGCGCGAGGAAGTGCTCGAGCTGCGCAAAAAATTCCCCAATGGTCCGACGGCGATCCCGACGCATGGCGCGAATCCCGGCCTGATTTCGCACTGGGTGAAGCAGGCGATGGTCGATCTCGGGCGCGACATTCTCGGACGCACGGACATTCCGAAAACCAAAGCGGAATGGGCGCAGCTGGCGATGGAACTGAATGTGAAATCCATCCATTGTTCGGAGCGCGATACGCAATACGCATTGCCTCGCAAAAAGCCGGGCGAGTTCGTCAACACCTGGTCGGTCGACGGTTTTATCGGCGAAGGCTCGCAACCCTGTGAATTGGGCTGGGGTTCTCACGAGAAACATTTTCCGCCGGACGGACGCAATCATGAATTCGGCTGCAAGGCGGCGATTTACCTGGATCGCCCGGGCGCATCCGTGAAGGTGCGCACCTGGACGCCCAATGCCGGTGCTTTCCACGGTTTCCTGATTACGCACGGCGAAGCGATTTCGATTTCGGATTACCTGACCGTCCAAAAAGGCGAGCAGGTGGTTTACCGGCCGACCTGCCATTACTCCTACCATCCCTGTGACGACACGGTGCTGTCGGTGCATGAACTTGCCGGCCGTAACTGGGTGGGGCAGGAGGAACGCCGGCTGTTCCGTGACGAGATCACCGAAGGCACCGATGAACTGGGCGCGCTGCTGCTCGGACACAAGAAGGGTGCGTATTGGTACGGCTCGCAATTGTCGATTGATGAGGCTCGCAAGCTGGCGCCGTACAACAATGCGACCAGCCTGCAGGTTTCCGCCGGTGTACTCGGTGCGGTCGTGTGGGCGATGGAAAATCCTGACGCCGGCATCATTGACCCTGAAGAGATGGATTACCGGCGCGTGCTGGAAATCGCCAATCCCTATCTGGGCAATGTCGTGGGCAAATATTCCGATTGGAATCCGCTGCAGGGACGCAATCATCCCTTTCCGGAAGATCTCGACGAGACGGATCCCTGGCAGTTCAAAAATATCCGGGTCGTTTAGTACTGCAACGCGACGCGATGTTTCCATCGCGTCGCTGATTCAGCGTTGCCGCTGATGGCTTAATTCAGTGTGATCTTCGCGTCGGCAACAATCTTCTTGTATTTGGCGATTTCGGTTTTCACCAGTTCGCCCAATTGATCCGGCGTGCCGCCGACCGGATCCACACCCAGTTCGGCCATGCGGCCTTTCATTTCCGCGGTTTTGACGATAGCCGACACTTCCGTGTGCAGTTTCGTGACGACGTCATTCGGCGTGCCGCGCGGCACCAGGATCGCCCACCATTGACTGACTTCGAAGCCGGGCATGCCGGATTCCTCAAAGGTTGGCACCTCGGGGAAGGCGGATGAACGTTTCGCCGAGGTCATGCCGACGGCGCGGATGCGGTTGTTTTTGATATTGGGTGCGGCGACCGGCAGCGCGAGGAATCCGCTGGGGGAGTGACCGCCGAGCAGGTCGGTCATCTGCGGACCGCCGCCTTTGTAGGGCACGTGGATGATGTTGATGCCGGTGAGCAGACGCATCCATTCGCCGGCCATGTGCTGGGCGCTGCCGGAGCCGATCGAGGAGTAACTGATCGAGCCCGGCTGTTTTTTTGCGAGCGCGACATAGTCGTTGACGTTTTTCACCGGCAGCGAGGGATGTGCGACCAGCACCAGCGGTGAGATGCCGACCTGGGTGATCGGCGTGAAATCGCGGATCGGGTCGTAGCTCATTTTCGGATACAGCGCGACATTGAGTGCGACTTCACCGGAAGTGCTCATCAGGATGGTGTAACCGTCAGCCGGGCTGCGCGCCGCGATTTCGGCGCCGACCATGCCGGAAGCGCCGCCGCGGTTGTCGACCAGAACCTGCTGTCCCAGTTTGTCGCCGAGCAATTTGGCGATCGGGCGGCCGAGAATGTCGGTGCCGCCGCCGGGCGGGTAGGGAATGATCATGCGCATGGGTTTTGCGGGATACGGCGTCTGTGCCGATGCGAAACCGGCCACCATGAACAGCAACAGCGATACGAGAATGCGTGAAAGCATGTTTCTCCTCCGTGTTGTCTTGCGGATGTCCCGGGACTGCGGTGCGCCGGTTGTTGTTGTGTGTGATCCGGCGCTGCGCACAGACTA
>JBILYA010000350.1:0-3017 GCA_044378065.1 Burkholderiales bacterium
CCGGCACGGTCGACAGCGTGGTGGACCAGATCCTTGCCTTCCGTGATCAAGTCGGCGACTTCGGCACTTTGGTTTACGCCATGCATGACTGGATGGACCCGGCACTGGCAAAACGCTCGATGCAGTTGCTGGCCGAGCAGGTCATGCCCAAGGTCAACGCTGCCCTCGGCAAGTAAACAACACACGTAAACGGGAACAAGGAGCACGCAGTGCTGAATGTCGCAGTCGTCGGTATGGGCTGGTGGGGCAAGATCATTGTCCCTCTGCTCAAGACCAGCAAGAAAATAACCGTCAACACGGTCGTTGAAGTCAACCCGGCATCCATTGCCGATTTCGCTAAACAGCACAGTGTGAATGTCGTCACCGACTTCAACGCCGTGCTGAAGGACCCGTCAATCCAGGCCGTGGTGCTGTGCACGCCGCACACCCAGCATACCGACCAGATCGTTGCCGCTGCCAACGCCGGCAAGCACGTGTTCTGCGAAAAACCGCTGTCGATGACCCGTGCCGACGTGCTGCGCGCGATCAAGGCCATCAATGACAACAAGGTGGCACTGGCCGTCGGCCACGAGCGCCGCTTCGAGCCGCCGATCATCGACCTGATGAAAGTGGTGAAGTCCGGTGAAATCGGCACGCCGCTGCAGGTCGAAGCCAATTTCAGCCAGGACAAGTTCCTCACCCTCGCCGCTGACAACTGGCGGCTCTCCGGAAAGGAAGCGCCGGCCGGCCCGATGACGGCCACCGGTATCCATCTGCTCGATCTTTCGGTCGGCGTTTTCGGCGAAGCCGAACGGGTGCTGGCGAGCGTCAAGCAGCTGGGCAGCCAGCTGGTCAACGGCGATACGCTGGCGATCATGGTGTCGTTCAAGAACGGCGGCCATGCGCTGATCAGTGCCATCCTCGCCACCCCCTTTGACGGCCGCTTTGCCGTCTACGGCAGCAAGGGCTGGGTTGAGGTGCGTGACAAGACCCATCCGGAAAAACCGACCGGCTGGACCTTCACGAAAGTCTTGCGAGGCGCCAACGGCGGGCCGGAAATCCGCGAAAGCAAGGAATACGCACCGGCACCGAACGTCCTCGCCAATCTGGAAGCTTTTGCCGATGCCGCCGAAGGCCGCGCACCCTATCCGGTACCGCAGTCGCAGATGATCGCCAACATCTCGGCCCTTGAAGCAATTTTCAAATCGGCTTCCACCAACGCCATCGTCAACGTCGAATCCTGACCCGCATGACGACACCCGCCACGCAGCCCAGCCACGCCGACCTCGTCGCCCGTGCCCATGCACTGGTTCCGGTTCTGCGGGAGCGCGCGCCGCGTGCCGAGGAATTGCGGCGCATCCCCGACGAGACCATCAATGATCTGCATGCCAGCGGCCTCTTTCGCATGCTGCAGCCCAAACGCGTCGGCGGCAGTGAACTCCCCTATGAAGCCATTGTTGAACTGACAGCGATCATTGGCCGCGGCTGTGGATCCACCGCCTGGGTATTGGCCAACCTCGCAAATCATCACTGGATGCTGGCGCTGTGGCCGCGGGATGCACAGAACGAAATCTGGGGCCAGAACGCCGATGCATTGGTTGGCTCGGCATTGATGTTCCCGGCCGGACACGCTGAACGGGATGGACATGGCTATCGCCTGTCCGGGCACTGGAAGTTTTCCAGCGGCATCGACGCCTGTGACTGGTGCATGCTCGGCGGCATCGTCGCCAGTGCTGAAGGCGAAATGCCCGAGTACCACGTATTTCTGGTGCCGAAGTCCGATTACAAGATCATCGATACCTGGCATGTTGCCGGACTGCGCGGTACCGGCAGCAAGGATGTCGAAGTCAAAGAAGTATTCGTGCCGGCGCACCGCGCGCTGACCGTCGAACAGATGAAAGGCGGTGTCGCGCCGGGCGGTGAAACCGCTGCGCTCTACCGCCTGCCCGTGTTCGACATGTTTCCGTATGTGGTTGCGGGTGCGGCGCTTGGGATCGCACAGGGCGCGATTGAAGTCTTCACTGAAGACATCCGTCATCGCATCACCGCGTATTCCACGACACTGCTCGCCGACTATGCGACAACACAGGCGCGCCTGGGACATGCCGCTGCTGCGATTGCCGCCGCAGAACGCACTCTCGTCGGCAATTGCCGTGAAGTCATGGCGATGGCTGCCCGACACGAACTGCCGGCGCGCGACTACAAGATCCGTTTGCGTCGGGACGGCGCATACGCCGCACATTTATGTACCGAAGGCGTCGATCTGCTGTTTGGCGCCGGCGGCGGTGAATTTCTTTATAATCAACAGGTTATTCAACGCTGCTTCCGCGACGTTCATGCCGCCAACAGCCACTACGCGCTGGCATGGGATATCGCGACGACCATGGCGGGCAAATCGCTGCTCGGCATTGCCGCTGACCTTCCTACCCTTTAAGCCATGGCTGCCGAATCCAATACCCCGGACGCGCCGGACTTCGATCCGCGCGACTTCAGAAACGCACTGGGCCAGTTCGCCACCGGCGTCACCATCGTCACCACGCGCACCAGCGCCGGTGAGCCGATCGGACTGACCGCCAACTCCTTCAGTTCGGTGTCGCTGTCACCGCCGCTGGTGTTGTGGAGCCTGTCGCTGCGCTCGCCCAACCTGCCGAACTTTCTGCAGGCCACACACTTCGCCATCAACGTGCTGGCGCGCGACCAGATTGCACTGTCGCAGCGCTTCTCAAAGCCCATCCCCAACAAGTTCGAAGGCATCACCTGCATCGACAGCGCCAACGGCATGCCCCTGCTCGAAGGCACGGCCGCACACTTTGAATGCCGCACCGAAGCGCGGCACTACTCCGGCGACCACGTCATTTTTATCGGTCATGTGCTGCACTACAGCCATGCCGACCGCGATGCATTGGGTTACCACCGCGGACGTTATATCTCCACGACGCCGATTGATCCAATCTGAAGTCCTTTCACAAGGAAGAGACCCCATGACGCAACGCATTCGCGGCATCACCGACGAAGAAGCGACCGGCCCGGCCAAGGAG
>JBILYA010000349.1:0-3017 GCA_044378065.1 Burkholderiales bacterium
TTCGAGCGAGGCATCCTTGCCCGGGATAAAGCTTTCGGTTTGCATGAGGTACTCAGCCGGTGGGTAGGACGCGGTGATGAATCGTGCCGGTGCCTCGCCGCGCCCGCGGCGGCACCCTGGAATTACGGTTTTACAGTGGACAGCGCGTTCTGCAGGCGGGTCAGCCAGTCTTCAATCCGCCGCCGGTTGGCGCCCAGGTCCCAGTATCCCACGCGGGATGCCGAGTACAGGGCCAGTGTCGATTGCTGCGGTGACAGCGGTATGACATGAACGCGGACATCATCCTTGAAGCTGAATACCGCCGAGGTAAACACGATGTGCAGGCCATCCGCGGTTTCCGTCGTGATGGCTGCGCCCCGGGTCTGCTGGACCAGTGTTTTCAGGGCAGCTTGCAAAGTCGCGGCCGGCACCGCAAACACCGGCGCAACCGCATCCGGTTTGACGGCGTAGTCCGCAGGCGCCGCCAGCCAGTGGTTCGGCGATCCGGGTCTGCTCAGACTTTTGAAAAATGATTCCATGGCGGATGCTCGGGATGCGCCCTCATGGACGGCGGCAGTCCCGGGGGCTACAGTCTGGGCCATGATCGCCGGCGGCAGCATGGCCAGAGCCGCACAAACCACCAGGAACCTCAACATGCTCGACCTCACCGGATACGGACGCCTCGCCAAACTGACGACGCTGACGGACAGAATGATAAACGATGCGTCGCGGGATGCGCTCATCACCGCCACACGCCTGCTGGCGCTGCAGGTCGCCACCTATCAGCGCCTGCACGGGGTGCTGCCCCTCGACGAAAACATCGATTTGCTGGAAAGCAAAGGTCTGACCGAAGAACAGGCCGAACGGGTTGCCGACGGCCTGGAAGTGCTGGCCATGGCACTGGCCACGATCCGGGACGACGAACCGGATCCGTCACTGCAATAAATCCCGGTCAACGCCGCCGCCCGTGACGCCAGCGTTTAAGTCGGCTCGATCTTCGCCTGTTTGATGACCTTGCCCCAGCGCGCGATCTCGGACTTGATGTATGCCGAGAATTCGGCCGGCGTACTGCCGACAGGGATCACCGCCTCTTCCACCAGTTTGTTGGTGATCTGCGGCGACTTGGTGATGCGGATGATTTCCGCACTCAGTTTGTCGATCGCATATTTCGGTGTTCCGGCCGGTGCGGCCACGCCGTACCAGGATCCGGTTTCATAACCCTTCAGCCCGGATTCAGCCACCGTCGGAATGTCGGGAATCGCCGCCGAACGTTTGCTGCCGGTCATCGCAATCGCGCGCAACCGGCCCGCCTTGATCTGCGGCATCATCGCCACCGCACTGGAAAACATCACCTGCACCTCACCCGACATCAATTCGGTCAGCGCCGGCGCCAGGCCCTTGTACGGGATATGCGCCATTTTGGTTCCGGCCATCATGTCGAATAACTCCACCGCCATATGCGATGAGCCGCCGGTGCCGTTGGATGCGTAGTTGATCGCGCCCGGCTTGGCTTTCGCCAGCGCAACCAGATCCTTCACCGACTTCGCCGGCAGCGAAGGATGGACTACCACCAGCAGCGGCGCTGAAGCAATCAGGCTGATCGCGTCAAAATCCCTGACCGGGTCATACAAGGGCTTTTTACTCAGATTGGGATTCAATCCGTGGCTGCCCACGCCGGCGAGAAAAATCGTGTAGCCGTCGGCAGGTGCCGCTGCGGCAATCTGCGCGCCGAGCGCGCCGGCTGCGCCGGGACGGTTATCAATCGCCACCTGCTGGCCGAATGCGGCCGCCATCTGCTGTCCGACCAGGCGGGCGATGGTGTCATTGCCGCCGCCGGGCGGGAAGGGCACGATGAAACGGATGGCCTTGCTCGGATATTTGGCAGGGTCTTCGGTCGCCGCGGCATGGGCGATACCGTTCAAAGCGGGCGCCATGCAGACCATCGTCAGAAGCGCCTTGCGGATCAGGTTCTCGGGTTTCATGTTTTTCCGGAAATGAATGAAGTGCATCCGGATAATTTTACGCCATCGCCGGCAGTGCCGCACCTTCACCGGACCATCGCAGCGTTACTCCAGCGCGAGCAGCGCGCCGCTGGTAATGCGCAGCCGCGCCGCCAGTTCGCGACTGAGATTGCGGTACAGCTTGATGCCCAGCTGCGGATGGTCGCGCAGGATGCGCGCCAGGTCTTCAGTGCCGAGCGAATACAGCACGATCTGATTACCCTTGGCAAAGGCGTCTGCAGAGCGGCAGCCGCCTTCCAGCAAAGTCATTTCACCGAAAAACACGCCGGGCACAAAGGTCGCCAGGCGACGCGCGCGGTTCTCGCCGCTGAGTTGAACCTTGATGCTGACCGATCCGCGCGCAATCAGATACACACGATCGCCGGTGTCGCCCTCGCGGAACACCACATCGCCGTTACCCAGTTCCTGCCGCTGCAGCAAGGCGCCGAGCGTGGCCATTTCATTCTCATCCAGTCCGGCAAACAGCGCCATGTCGTTGAGGCCGAGTTCCGGCGCGTCTTCGAAGCGGTCACGTTCAAGCATCCGGTCTTCCACCCACTCCAGAGCGCGGTCGAGATCGGAAAACCAGAATTCCGCAGGGATGGTTGCCATAATCCCCAGTGAACGCAGAGACCGTCCGCTGCCCTCACCTTCCTGAACATGGCTCAGCAGCAGGCTTATGCCGCGGGCGGCCGAGGTATGACGGATGGTTTCCAGCGCGCGGGCACCGCTGGCATCGACTTCGCTGACCCGCCTGAAATCAAGAATGACGTAACGCACATTATCCGGCAGGCTTTCAACATCCACCTGCAGACGGTCGGCGGTGCCGAAGAAAATGGCGCCTTCCAGCTCGAAAATGCGGATCTGTCGGCCCAAAGGACGCAACATCGCTCGCTCATCGGCGTTGCGGATCTTCAGTGATGCACGGACGGTTCCATCCAGCACGCGGCGTACCGGGGAACCGCTCAGCTTGACCAGCAACAGGAAAATGGCCGCGGCGACACCCACCGCAAAAGCCGTCATCAGGTTCAGCACCAG
>JBILYA010000032.1:0-11800 GCA_044378065.1 Burkholderiales bacterium
CCAACGAAGAGGAGTGCGCGCGCTGGATCAAGGACAACATGAAGAAGCCAGTGGTCGGCTTCATCGCCGGCGTTACCGCGCCGCCCGGAAAGCGCATGGGCCATGCCGGCGCGATCATCTCCGGCGGCAAGGGTACGGCCGATGAAAAGCTGTCGGTGATGGAAGAGTGCGGCATCCGCACGACAAAAAATCCGGCGGAGATGGGCAAGCTGCTCAAGTCGGTGCTGAAGTAACAAGGAAGTAATCCAAGGAAAGTCCCGCTACCCATGCATGGGTAGCGGTTGCAGTGATTGCCGTAGGAGACGCAATTTTGGAAGGTGGCATCGTGAAACGCGGTAAACGTACGCGGGGCGCTCTCAAGGGGCGAGCCGTGGAATCGGGCGCTCTCGCCGAAGTCCAGTCCCTGCTGGATGGCGCACAGCGCAAGACCGGGGTTGATCCGCGCCGTCGCGATCTGCTGATCGAAAACCTGCATCTGATCCAGGACCGCTTTGGTCATATCCCCGCTGCGCATCTGGTGGCGCTGGCGCGTGAAATGAAGCTGGCAATGACCGAAGTTTATGAGGTGGCGACTTTTTATCACCACTTCGACGTGATCAAGGAAGGCGAACAGGCGCCGCCGGCATTGACCGTGCGTGTCTGTGACTCCCTTTCCTGCGAACTGTCCGGTTCCAATGAACTGATCAAAGGCCTCAAGCAATCGCTGGGCGACAAGGTGCGCGTGATTCCTGCGCCCTGCGTCGGTCGTTGCGAGCAGGCGCCGGTGGCCGTGGTCGGGCAGAATCCTGTGCCTCAGGCGACGGTCGACAAGGTCAAGACGCTGGTTGCCGGTAACAAGGACAAATGTGCGGTCGGCAAGTACTTGAATTACGCCGAATACCGCAAGCAGGGCGGTTATGACATCGCGATCGAATGCCTGAACGGCACCCGTGATGCCGAATCGCTGATCAAGACCATGGAGAATTCGGGGCTGCGCGGTCTGGGCGGCGCCGGTTTCCCGTCGGGGCGCAAATGGCGCATCGTACGCGGCGAAAAAGGGCCGCGGGTGATGGCGATCAATATCGACGAAGGCGAGCCGGGGACGTTCAAGGACCGGCACTATCTCGAGCGCGATCCGCATCGTTTCCTCGAAGGCATGATCATTGCCGCATGGACGGTGCAGATTTCCGAGGTTTACATCTATCTGCGCGACGAATATGCCGGCGTGCGGGCGATTCTCGAAAAAGAGATCAAGGCGCTGCAGGCGAATCCGCCCTGCCCGCTACCGCCGATCTTCCTGCGCCGCGGTGCAGGTGCTTATATCTGCGGTGAAGAGTCGGCAATGATCGAGTCGATCGAAGGCAAACGCGGCATGCCGCGGCTGCGTCCGCCCTATGTGGCGCAAGTCGGCCTTTTCGGCTACCCGACGCTCGAGCACAACATGGAAACCCTGTACTGGGTGCGCGACATCCTCGAGAAGGGTGCTGACTGGTTCGCCGGTCACGGCCGCAACGGCCGCAAGGGCCTGCGCTCTTTCTCGGTGTCCGGTCGCGTGAAAAAGCCGGGCGTGCATCTGGCGCCGGCGGGCATAACGGTCAAGGAACTGATCGTCGAATACTGCGGCGGCATGCTGCCGGGACATCAGTTCTATGGCTATCTGCCGGGCGGCGCATCTGGCGGCATCCTGCCGGCGTCGATGAGCGATATTCCGCTGGATTTCGATACGCTCAATCAATACGGCTGTTTCATCGGTTCTGCCGCAGTGATCATTTTCTCCGACAAGGACAAGGCACGTGGCGCGGCGCGCAACGTGATGAAGTTCTTTTCCGAAGAATCCTGCGGCCAGTGCACACCCTGCCGCGTCGGCACCGCAAAAGCGCTGCAGTTGATGGATGCGCCGAAATGGAATCGCGGTCTGCTGGAAGAGCTGTCGGGCGCGATGGCCGACGCCTCGATCTGCGGCCTCGGCCAGGCGGCGCCGAATCCGATCCGTACCGTGATGAAGTATTTCCCCAAGGAAGTCGAGTAGGGACGCGGGTGCGAAAGCACCGCGTCTTACCGGAGGTCATGACATGACTGCAATGAGCAAAGACGAACTCGCGGCGATGCCGGTCGAGTTCAAACTGAACGGCAAGGATGTCGTCGGCTACGCGTCGGAAACCATCATCCAGACTGCGAAGCGCCACGGCGTCGAGATTCCGCATCTTTGCTACAAGGAAGGCATGCGTCCCGACGGCAACTGCCGGGCCTGTGTCGTTGAGGTCAAGGGCGAGCGAGTGCTGGCGGCTTCGTGCTGCCGCAATCCCTCTCCCGGCATGGAAGTCACCACCAACAGCACGCGCGCCGTCGCGTCGCAGAAGATGGTGATTGAGTTGCTGCTCTCGGATATGCCTGAGCAGCGTCACACCAATAATTCCGAGCTGGACCTCTGGGCCGGCAAATTGCAGGTCGGCAAGCCGCGTTTCGCGCCTCGCCACCAGCCGCATGCCGACTTGTCGCATCACGGCATCGCGGTCAATCTCGATTCCTGCATCCAGTGCACACGTTGCGTGCGCGCCTGTCGCGAAGAGCAGGTCAACGACGTCATCGGTTATGCCTTCCGCGGCGACCATTCGAAGATCGTGTTTGACCTGAATGATCCGATGGGGGAATCCACCTGCGTTGCCTGCGGCGAATGCGTGCAGGCCTGTCCGACCGGTGCACTGATGCCGGCGCGCGAGGCGGGGTTGGTCAAACCCGACAAGCAGGTGCACTCGGTGTGCCCGTATTGCGGCGTCGGTTGCCAGCTGACGTACAACGTCAAGGACAACAAGATCATGTCGGTCGACGGCCGCGACGGTCCGTCGAATCACGGTCGTCTGTGCGTGAAGGGCCGTTACGGCTTCGATTATGCGCATCACCCGCAGCGTCTGACCAAGCCGCTGATCCGCAAGCCCGGTGTGCCCAAGCATGCCGATTTCACGATGGACCCGGCGAACCCGCTGGAGCATTTCCGTGAAGCGAGCTGGGAAGAGGCACTGGATCTTGCCGCCAGCAAGCTGAAAGGCATCCGCGACCAATACGGCAACAAGGCGCTGGCCGGTTTCGGTTCTGCCAAGGGCAGCAACGAAGAAGCCTATCTGTTCCAGAAACTGGTGCGTACCGGTTTCGGTTCCAACAACGTCGACCATTGCACGCGGTTGTGCCATGCCTCAAGTGTGGCGGCGCTGATGGAGGCCGTGAGTTCCGGTGCGGTGTCGAACCAGGTCAACGATGTGGCACACGCCGAAGTGATTTTCCTGATCGGTGCGAACCCGCTGTCCAATCACCCGGTGGCGGCGACCTGGATCAAGAATGCGGTGAAAAACGGCGCGAAACTGATCTATGCCGATCCGCGGCGCAACGAACTCTCTCGACACGCGACCCACGCGCTGCAGTTCAAGCCCGATACGGACGTCGCACTGCTCAATGCGATGATGCATGTCATTGTCCATGAAGGACTGGTCGACGAGGACTTCATCAAGTCGCGCACCATCGGCTATGAAGATCTGAAAAACAACGTCGAAGGTTACAGCCCTGAAGCGATGGCGCCCCTATGCGGCATCCCGGCGGAAACCATCAAGGAAGTGGCGCGGCTTTACGCGACTTCGAAAGCCTCGATGATTCTGTGGGGTATGGGCATTTCGCAGCACGTCCACGGCACCGATAATGCACGCTGCCTGATCGCGCTGTGTCTGATGACCGGCCAGATCGGCAAACCGGGCTCGGGTCTGCATCCGCTGCGCGGCCAGAACAATGTGCAGGGCGCATCCGACTCGGGCCTGATTCCGATGCTGTTCCCGGATTATCAGCGCGTCGATAATCCGCAGGCGCTGGCGCGTTTTGAAAAACTCTGGGGCACCAAGCTGGATTCCAAGCCGGGCCTTACCGTGGTCGAGATCGTGCACGCGATTCTCGACGGCGATATCCGCGGCATGTACGTAATGGGTGAAAACCCGGCGATGTCTGATCCGGATGCCAACCACGCACGCGAAGCGCTGGCGAAATTGGACTGGCTGGTGGTACAGGAAATTTTCCTGACGGAGACCTGCTATCACGCCGACGTGATTCTGCCGGCAACCGTATGGCCGGAAAAAGACGGCACGGTGACCAACACCGATCGCATGGTGCAACTCGGCCGCAAGGCGGTTGAAGCACCGGGTGAAGCCAAGCCGGATCTGTGGATCATCCAGGAGCTGGCGCGTCGTCTGGGTCTGGGCTGGAATTACAACGGTCCGAAAGACGTGTTCAACGAGATGCGTCTGGCGATGAACTCGATCGCCGGCATCACCTGGGAGCGGCTGGAGGCTGAGAGCAGCGTGACCTATCCCTGCCTCAATGAAGGCGACCCCGGTCAACCTACTGTATTTATTGATAAATTCCCGACGCCAACGGGGCGGGCGAAGTTTGTGCCGGCTGACATCATTCCGGCCAATGAACGGCCCGATGGCGAATTCCCGTTTGTGCTGATCACCGGACGGCAACTGGAGCACTGGCATACCGGGTCGATGACCCGTCGCGCCGGCGTGCTCGATGCGATCGAGCCGGAACCCACCGTTTCGATGCATCCGCTGGATCTCGATGCGCTGGGCGCGAAGGGTGGTGATGTGATCACGGTGGCGTCACGCCGCGGCATCATTTCGCTGCATGCGCGTGCGGATGACGGCACGCCGCGCGGTTCGGTATTCATTCCGTTTGCGTTCTACGAGGCAGCGGCCAATCTGCTGACCAATTCGGCGTTGGATCCCTTCGGCAAGATTCCCGAGTTCAAGTATTGCGCTGTCAAGGTGATGAAAGGCGGCGAGCTGACGCCGCGCTCCAGTTACGGTGGCGGGCAGGTGCTGGCGAAACTGGCCAAGGTTTAAGGCTGTAAAACACGACGCCCGCCAGCGCGGGTATCAATAATTATTTTTGTTCAGGAGAGGAACCAACATGGCACTGTCGGACATCGAAATTGCCCAGGCGGCAAAAATGGAGCGCATCAACAAGATTGCGCAGAAGCTGGGCATCCCGGAAGAGCATCTGGTGCCTTATGGTCACTACAAGACCAAAGTGTCGCTGGAATATGTCGACAGCCTGAAAGACAAAAAAGACGGCAAGCTGATCCTCGTCACGGCGATCAACCCGACTCCCGCGGGCGAAGGCAAGACCACGACGACCGTGGGCCTCGGCGATGCGCTGAACCACATCGGCAAGAAGGCGATGATCTGCCTGCGCGAGCCCTCGCTCGGTCCGGTGTTCGGCGTCAAGGGTGGTGCGGCCGGCGGCGGTTATGCCCAGGTCGTGCCGATGGAAGACATCAACCTGCACTTCACCGGCGACTTCGGTGCGATCGCGCTGGCGAACAACCTGCTCGCCGCGATGATCGACAACCACATCTCGCACGGCAACGAGCTCGGCATCGATCCGCGCCGCATCACCTGGAAGCGCGTGATGGACATGAACGACCGTGCGCTGCGCGATATCGTCGTCTCCCTGGGCGGCACCGCCAACGGTTACCCTCGTGAAGACGGTTTCGACATCGTCGTCGCTTCCGAAGTGATGGCGATTTTCTGTCTGGCGACCTCGCTGAAGGATTTGAAGGAGCGTCTCGGCAACATCGTGTTCGGTTACACCCGTGACGGCAAGGCGCTGCGCGCGCGTGACCTGAAGGCGCATGGCGCAATGACCGTGCTGCTCAAAGACCAGCTGGCACCGAATCTGGTGCAGACGCTGGAAAACAATGCGGCCTTCATCCACGGCGGCCCCTTTGCCAATATCGCCCACGGCTGCAACTCGGTGATCGCGACCAAGACTGCACTGAAACTGGTCGACTACGTGGTGACCGAAGCCGGTTTCGGCGCCGACCTCGGTGCCGAGAAATTCCTCGACATCAAATGCCGCAAGGCCGGGCTGAAGCCCGCGGCGGCGGTGATTGTCGCAACCGTGCGCGCACTCAAGCACCACGGTGGCGTCGGCAAGGAAGACCTCAACAAGGAAAACCTGGTCGCGCTGGAAAAAGGCCTGGTCAACCTCGAGCGCCACGTCCACAACGTCAAGAACGTCTACAACATCCCCTGCGTGGTATCGGTCAACCGCTTCACCGCCGACACCAAGGCCGAGATGGATCTGCTTACCGACCGCATCGCCAAGCTCGGCGCGCGTGTTGTTGTAGCAAACCACTGGGGTGAGGGCGGCAAGGGTGCTGCTGAACTGGCCAACATCGTGGTTGAGCTGTGCGAACAGAAGTCGAACCCGACCTTCGTCTACGAAGACAGCGATCCGCTGTGGGAGAAGATGAAAAAGATTGCGACCAAGGTGTATGGCGCGGCCGATATTTCCGCAGATTCCAAGGTGCGCAACCGCATCAAGGAACTGCAGGAAGCCGGTTACGGCCATTACCCGGTTTGTGTGGCGAAAACCCAGTCGTCGTTCTCAACCGATGCCAGCGTGCGTGGTGCACCGAGCGGGCACATGGTGAACGTCCGTGAAGTACGGCTTGCCGCCGGCGCGGAATTCATAGTGATGATCTGCGGTGACATCATGACCATGCCGGGACTGCCGAAGGTTCCGTCCTCGGAAAAGATCGATCTGACCGATGACGGCAAGGTAATCGGGCTGTTCTGATCCGCGTCGCGGCAGCCCTTGCCGGTGCAGGGGCTGCCGCAACTTTCATGCGGCTTGTTCAGGATGGGTTAGGCATGCCGAAAAGCGCTCGTGTAATTCTGTCGCGCATGGTCATGACGGCCTTGAGCGCGGCAATGCTCAGCAGCACTGCGTTTGCATCTTCCGGCGAGCATCCGGCAATCATCGGCATCCCGGTTGATTTCATGCTGTTTGCGCTGACCCTGCTCGGGGTTGCGCTGTTTCACAAACACACCTTGCGTGTGGCGCTCACCGGGCTGGCGGTGATCACGCTGTACAAGCTGGGGTTTACCGGTTTCAAGACGGGTGACGGTGTGGCCGGCCTGCTTGCGCACCTCGGGCATGAATGGGTCATTCTCTCCAATCTGCTCGGATTACTGGTCGGCTTTGCGCTGCTGTCGAATCATTTCGAGCAAAGTCACCTGCCTCAGGTATTACCGCGTTTTCTGCCGGATGACTGGAAAGGCGGTTTTGTCCTGCTGGTGATGATTTTTGTGCTGTCGGCCTTTCTCGACAACATTGCCGCTGCGCTGATCGGCGGCACCATTGCCGCGACGGTATTCCGCCATAAGGTACACATCGGTTATCTGGCGGCAATTGTCGCGGCATCCAACGGCGGCGGATCAGGCAGCGTCGTCGGTGATACCACGACAACGATGATGTGGCTGGATGGTGTAGATCCGCGTGATGTGCTGCATGCTTACGCTGCAGCCGTGACAGCTTTGGTGATTTTCGGGATTCCGGCATCGCTGCAGCAGCAGCGGTATTCGCCGATCGTCAAAAATGAAGGCCGGCATGCGCCCGTCGACTGGGCGCGTCTGGGTATTGTGGTTTTCATCCTGATCGTCGCCATCATTACCAATGTCACGGTCAACCTGCGCTTCAATCACCTGTCGGATGCATTTCCGTTCATCGGTGTCGCGGTATGGGTGGCGATCCTGGTTTGTGTGCCTTTGCGCAAGCCGCAGTGGAGTCTGGTGCCCGATGCTTTCAAGGGCAGCATCTTCCTGTTGTCACTGGTGTTGTGCGCATCGCTGATGCCGGTGGAGAAACTGCCCGTGGCCTCATGGCAGTCTGCGTTCGGTCTCGGCTTCATCTCCGCGGTATTCGACAATATTCCGCTGACCGCGCTGGCGCTGAAGCAGGGCGGTTATGACTGGGGCGTGCTGGCCTATGCGGTCGGATTCGGCGGTTCGATGATCTGGTTCGGGTCCAGCGCCGGTGTGGCGCTGTCTAGCATGTACCCGGAGGCGCGGTCCGTGTTGCTTTGGCTGCGTCACGGCTGGCATGTCGCACTGGCCTATGTCATTGGTTTTTTTGTGATGCTGGCTGTCGTGGGCTGGGAGCCGCATGAAAACCACAAGGTATCCATGATCCAGTCGCCGGTGTCGGTTTACCAAGCCACTGAGAATGTATAACGCGATATTCCTCTGCAGAAGTCTTGCCTTTTCCGGGTCCTGGTTTACACTGTGTCCGGTTCAGTTTTTTCTTTCGCGCCGGCATGCTGGCATTTTCTTGAACCTCTAACTAAGTTTCGTACGGAATTAATTATGGATATTACCTCTCCTGCATTCTGGGTCGCTGTTGTGCAGATTATCGCCATCGACATCGTGCTCGGTGGGGACAACGCTGTTGTAATCGCACTTGCGTCACGACGGTTACCCGAGGCACAGCGCAAGCTGGCCATTTTCTGGGGTGTATTCGGTGCGATCGCGCTTCGTGTCGTGCTAATATTTTTTGCGCTGCAGCTGCTGCAGATTCCCTACCTGAAGATCGTTGGCGCGATACTGCTGTTCTGGATCGGGCTTAAACTGATGGCGCCCCAGGACGAGGGTGGCCATGAAATCGATGCCAGCAGCAACCTGTTCGGTGCGGTCAAGACGATCATTGTCGCCGATGCGGTGATGAGCTTGGACAACGTGATTGCCATCGCAGGCGCAGCCAAGGACAGCATCGGACTGGTTGTGTTTGGCCTGCTCGTCAGCGTCCCGATCATTGTATACGGCAGCAAACTGGTGCTGATGCTGATGGATCGTTTCCCGCTGGTAATTGTTGGCGGTGCAGCCTTGCTGGGCTGGATTGCCGGCGACATGTTTGTGCATGACGTCGTGGTCAAGGAATGGATGCTGGCCAATGCCGCTTGGCTCAAGTATGGCGCTCCGATTGCTGGAGCCGTGCTGGTGGTTGCTATCGGCAAGTTCATGATCGCGCGCAAGGCGCCCGCGAAACAGGAAGATGTGATGGTGGCACCGGTCGATCTGGCCGGTAGCCAGGACGCCAAGAAAGACTGAGGGGATACACAAAAATGTCAAGGTTACTGGTGGCAGTAGACGGTTCGGAGAATTCGGTGCGCGTGATCGATTTCCTGATCAAGGAAGCCCCGCTCTACAAGGAGCCCATCGAACTTCATCTGCTCAACGTACAGATGACCATGGGCGGGGTAAACGTGAAAATGTTTATTAGCAGCGACTCGCTGAACCAGTACTACAAGGAAGAGGGCGACAAGGCGCTGGCTGCGGCGCGTGCGAGGCTGGATGCGGCGAAGATCATGTTTAACTCACACATCAGCGTGGGCGATCCCGCTGAGGTGATCGCTGCCTTCGTCAAGTCGCAGGGCTGCAACCACATCTTGATGGGCTGCCGCGGCCTTGGCTCTGTTTCGGGGCTGGTGCTTGGCTCGGTGGCTACCAAAGCACTACACCTGACCGACGTTCCGGTGACCCTGATTCGTTAAACTGACGCCCTGCTGCGTTGATTCATCTGCAGTAGATGGTCGCCTGACGCGACCCCACTGCATTTAATTAAGTTGTTGTTTTGTTTGCGATTTCAATCAGGGGCTGCGGGAATTACGCTTTGGTGGGACATGACTTGGCCTCTGTCCAGCAGAGTTGAGCCAGCGCATGACCTGTAACCAGTTGAGGAGGGTGGTGCCCCCCCCCTCCATGACACCTATGTCAGTGATAGATATACTTAATTCTTGATTGCGGTCAATTCTTTCGTGTCGCTGCATGCGAAAGAATAGTGCTCGGCAAATATAACAAAGTTGGGCAGCTGCGGTATTGCGGGCTACTCAGCAAGCCGTCGTTTAACTGTTTAGGAGGAGTAATATGAATATTCAGCGAGCATTGGCGCGCGGCATACTGCCGCTCGTGGCAGCGTTTGGTCTGGCGTCGGTTACGGCCCCTGCGGCTGCATGGGAGCCGACCAAGCCGGTTGAGTTCATTATTCCGGCAGGCACCGGCGGTGGTGCCGACCAGATGGCCCGGTTGATCCAGGGCATCGTGGCCAAGCACAATCTGATGAAGCAGGCCTTGATCCCCGTAAACAAATCGGGTGGTGCCGGCGCCGAGGGTTTCCTCGAGGTCAAGGCTGCCAAGGGCGATCCGCACAAGATCATCATCACGCTGTCCAACCTGTTCACTACGCCAATGGCCACCGGCGTGCCTTTCAACTGGAAGGATCTGACCCCGGTTGCAATGTTGTCTCTCGACAACTTCGTGTTGTGGGTGAACGCGGAAGACCCCTACAAATCGGCCAAGGAATTTCTTGATGCCGTGAAAAAGGGCGGCCCGAACACCTTCAAGATGGGCGGCACCGGTGCGAAGCAGGAAGACCAGATCCTGACTGTTGCGATCGAAAAGGCGGCTGGCGTGAAATTCACCTACATCCCTTTCAAGGGTGGTGGCGCGGTGGCTACGCAGCTGGTGGGCAAACACATCAATGCGACGGTCAACAATCCGATCGAGGCGGTAGCCCAGTGGCGTGCCGGCAAACTGCGCGCACTGTGCGTGTTTGATGACGAGCGCATGCCCTACAAGACCAAGGTTACCGATACGCAGTCCTGGTATGACGTGCCGACCTGCAAGGAGGCCGGCGTTTCGACGGAATACGTGATGCTGCGCGGCATTTTCATGCCGGCGGGTGTTTCGCCTGACGTTGTCAGCTTCTACGTCGATCTGTTCAACAAGGTTCGTGCGACGCCGGAGTGGAAGAAGTTCATGGAAGAAGGCGCCTTCAACCAGACTTATCTCACCGGCAAGCCCTACGCGGACTGGGTGGGCAAGGCTGAGGCGCTGCACTACGACCTGATGAAGGAAGCGGGCTTCCTCGCAAAACCCTGATTGCTGTCTGACGCGAACCGGAGGCGAGTCTTCCGGTTCGCCGTTTGAAACGACCAGTTTCAGATCCGCAATCTTTTTTCCTGAAACAAAACGCCAATGACTGAAAAACAAGGTTCAGACGAGGGCGCAAGCGCAGGCTTGTCAATGCGCAGCGCCGAAGTAGTGGTTGCCCTGTTCATGTTCGGGCTGGGTGCACTGGTTATTTTTGACAGCGTGCGATTGGGCTGGGGTTGGGGGGCAGAGGGTCCCGAGGCGGGCTATTTCCCCTTCTACATTGGTTTAATGATGTGCGTCGGTTCGCTGGTGACCATGTTCCAGGTTCTGCTGGGTAGCCAGAGCAAAGGGCACAAGGTATTCGTTGAATGGAGCGCCCTGCGCCTCGTGCTGCAGGTGCTGCTGCCGGCGGCGGTGTATGTGCTGGGCATCCAGTTGATCGGCATCTATGTGGCTTCTGCCGCCTATATCGCCGTGTTTATGGTCTGGCTCGGCAAATACGGCTGGACGCGCGGCATCATTGTCGGCGTCGGTGTCAGTGCAGTCACTTTCGCGATGTTCGAAATCTGGTTCCAGGTGCCGCTGTTCAAGGGCGAATTCAATCCGCTGAGCCTGATCGGCTACTGACGGCACCAATAGACTGACCTAGGGGAGCTGCTACCTTGGAAGAAATCAATGCCCTGTTTCACGGGTTTTCGGTTGCGCTGACGCCGTTCAACCTGTTGCTGATGTTCATCGGCGTCACGCTGGGCGTGCTGATCGGTGTGCTGCCCGGACTGGGCGGTGCCAACGGCATCGCGATTCTGCTGCCGCTGACCTTCACCATGCCGCCGACATCTGCGGTGATCATGCTGTCGTGCATTTATTGGGGCGCGCTGTTCGGCGGTGCGATCACGTCGATCCTGTTCAATATTCCCGGCGAACCCTGGTCGGTGGCGACCACCTTCGACGGTTACCCGATGGCCCAGCAGGGCAAGGCCGGTGAGGCGCTGACCACAGCGTTCACGTCGTCCTTTATCGGCGCCTTCTTTGCCATTGTGATGATCACCTTTCTGGCGCCGCTG
>JBILYA010000351.1:0-3005 GCA_044378065.1 Burkholderiales bacterium
CGAGAGCTCACCGACGCCGGTTCCGGCGTCTATAAGAATATCCTGATCAACCAGGAAAGACGTCGTCCGGTGTTGTTGTCCGCCAATGCTGCCGGAGCAACCGAGTATGCGAAGGCGCATGTTGTGCCGGGCTTAAGAATTTACCAATGGCGCCCGCAGGCACGAGGAACCGAAAACAGCGTTCTGGCTTCCCGACAGGGTGCTCATGCAACGCTTTCGCAAGGTTTGGTGGACAGCAATTTTAACCCAAAGCGACGGCGCTTCTGACGCGAATGCGGGTCAGGGTCCGTAACGCAATTCCAGCAGAATCCGGCTCTTGACAGGACGCTCGTCCTTGAAGCCCGGTGAAAATCGCGCAGCCAGCAACAAGTTGCGCGCCGATGCCGCCAGCGCCGCCGGCAAATCACCCGCAAACAGCTCCGCTTCAACCACATTTCCCGTGAGGTCAATGCTGACCCAGAAACGTACAACGCCGACGCTTCCCAGCCCGGTCCTCAGATCCAGCGGCATCAACGGAACCGGAAAACGATCGAGCTCGCGCGCCGGATAAATGCGCAAGTCAGGCACTGCGGGGCCGGGACTTTCTGCAGGGCGTATATCAGCGGCTGTCACGACAGCCGGCAGCTTCTGCGCAATACGGTTCCGTGGCGGCTCTGGCATTGCTTCCGGCAACAATGGCGGGTTCTCCGCAACCGCCGTTTCCGTAGCCGTCATCAACGCCGCGGGAATCTCCAACTGCGCCTGCAACTGCGGCATCGCGACAGGAAACTGCGGCGCGCCGCCGGATGGCCGCCAGCCGTCAACAATCAGGTAATGCACAAGGGCCGATACCATCAGCGCCGGCAACAGGCGACGCCACGGCCAGCGCACTTCCACAGAGGAAAGCCAAGCGGCGGCGACCATGTATCGACTACATGCTTTACTTCACGGTCGCCAGCGCCTGCTCCAGCTTGTCGGCAGGCACATAACCGCCAACCTGCTGGCCGTTGGCGAGATAAATCGCAGGCGTACCGCGCACGCCGAAACGTTTCGCCAGCACCTCGTTCTCTTCGATCGGCGTTGCGCAGTTCTTGGGTCCGTTGGCCGGGAGAAAAGCCTTGTTCATCAGATCGTCCCAGGTGCGCGACCGGTCCTTCGAGCACCACACCAGCTTCGATTTCTCCACCGAGTCCGGCGACAGGATCGGCAGCAGGAAGGTGTAGACGGTGATGTCCGTCATCTTGTTGAGTTCCTTCTGCAGTTCCTTGCAGTAACCGCAGTTCGGATCCTCGAAGGTATACACCACGCGCTTGCCGTTGCCGCGCACTCGCTTGATGGCATTGGCCTGAGCACCTGCCAGTGCGCCGGCTGCGATCTGGTCACGCCGTTCACCTGTCAGATTACGCTCCTTCGATGAGCGGAGGTCAAACAGGTTGCCCAGCATCATGTAGGTCAGTTTCTCGTCGCTGTAGACGACCTGCCCGTCAAAAACGATCTCATACAACCCGGGGAAGGGCATGCGGGTCACCGACTCGATTTTCATTTCGGGGAACCGGGTTTGGAAGCCGCGGCGCACGCTGTTTTCGTCAGCCTGCGCCGTACTGATGAAGATCATTGCGGCGCAAAGCGCCGACACCATACGAATGAACATGGGGAATTTCCTGAGCAGCGGGCTGGTTATTGAATAATGACGCTAAAAACTGTTGTTGGAAACGACGGCGCTCACGCCACCGAGTGCTGGATCAGCAGGTTTTTCAGGACCGGCAGGTGGTTTAACGCGCCAAGGCCGAAATTGCGTACGCCCGATAACAAGACCGATTTTGAACCGAAAAGTTTCTGCAGCGCATCGGTGCTCATCGCAATCGCGGCAATATCCTCTCGCCGCGCACGCTCGTAACGGCGCAACAGCGTCAGATCGCCGCAATCCTGACGCGGCGCGCGGCCGGCCAGCACTTCGGCCAGCACCCGCGCATCACGGAATCCGAGGTTCACGCCCTGTCCGGCCAGCGGATGCACGTTATGTGCGGCATCGCCGGCGAGCGCAAGTCGCGGTGCGATCAATCGCGCCACATTCGCCAGCCGCAAGGGAAACGCCGCTGCGGGCGTGATCCGCTGCAGTTGGCCGACGGCACCCTTGCTGGCTTCCGTCACATGCTCCGCCAGCGACTCCGCCGACAGGGCGAGCAGTGTTTGCGTGTGCTCTTCGTTAGTCGACCACACCATCGACACGCGATTGCCGGGCAAGGGCAGCAGGGCCAGAATGCCGTCGTCGCGGAACCACTGGAATGCCGTACCGTGATGCGGTTTTTCGGTGGTGAAATTGGCGACGACGCCGGATTGCCGGTATTCGCTGACTGTGGCGTCAATGCCGGCCTCACGCCGCACCAGCGAATCGCGGCCATCGGTGCCGACCACCAATTGCGCGCCCAGCGACGCGCCATCCGCCAACGTAATCCGCGCAGACTGTTCGCTGATGGTCAGTCCGGCCGCCTGGGCGGGACAGATCATGCGAATGCCGTTTGAATCCGCAATCACCTCAAGCATCGCGCGCTGCATGGCACCGCTTTCGACGATATAGGCCAGTTCCGGCAGACCGGCGTCGTAGGCACTGAACTGCAGGAGACTGTCACGGCGATCACCGGCAATCGCCATGGTCTCGACCCGCTGCACGCGCTGCGGATCCAGCCGTGACCAGACGCCCAGGTCTTGCAGAAATGCCGCATTGCCGGGACTGATCGCATAAACGCGGCTGTCCCAGGCGCCATCCACCGGTGCCGCCGCAGGCGCCTGCGGTTCAATCAGTGCGACCTGCAAAGCGGACGGCTGCAAGGCCAGCGCCAGGCTGGCCCCGACCAGCCCGCTGCCGATGATGGCGACGTCACAATGATCGGGAATGTTGTCGGGCTTGTTTGCTGTGTTCATGATGTTGCCGGTTGGAAGCACGGAGGGTGGCCAATCTGCAAAAAACGGTCAAGGCCCGGATTTTTCAGGGAAATCCGGCATTTGCTGCGGTTTTTTCAGCTTGA
>JBILYA010000352.1:0-2991 GCA_044378065.1 Burkholderiales bacterium
ACTCCCAGTTTGGACGCGTGAAACTGATCGGCATCATCGGTCTTCAACTCATGGCCGCTGTCATTATCATTGCGGCCGCTTACCTTGCTTTTTTTCATTTCAGAAATATCCAGCAAGTGCAGATCGAGGCCGATCTTCTGGCCGTTTCCGAATTAAAAACCTATCAGCTTACCGATTACCTCCGGGAGCGCATGGGGGACGCAGAACTGCTCGTTCAACGTCCTGCGGTTTGGTCCGTATTCGAACGGCAATCTCGCCTGAACGGACTGGGCACATCCGAGATACCCAATATCACCACCCAGCTGAAAAAAGCCTATGGCTACAGCAGCGTTTCTCTTTTTGATGCGAATCTGAATCTGATTTACCCGTCGTCACCGGAAGTTGTTCTCCAAGCTGAAGTAACAGCAGCTCTGACCGAAGCGAGAAAAAGCGGTAATCCGCAGTTTGCTGATTTGCATCTGCACGATGGCATTGATGCACACATGGGGATCGTTTATCCGGTCGGCGCCAAGGGGGAATTGGATGGTCCGATTGTCGGATTTCTGCTTCTTGAATTGCCGGCCCACCCCAACCTGAACCGCCTCATTACAACCTGGCCGACCGTGCCCAGCTCGACCGGGGAATCCATCATGATGCGTGTCGACAATGACCAGATCACCTATCTGAGTCCATTGCGTTTTGAACCGGGGGCACGACCTCTCCTCACCAAACGCAGCCTAGATAATAAAAGAATGCTGGCCTCAAAAGCAGCATCAGGGCAAGTCGGTGTTGTTCATGACGGTATTGATTACCGGGGAAATACGGTGCTGGGTGCCGCAACAAAAATCACCGGAACCCCGTGGATATTGATTACCAAAATTGATCGTGATGAAGCGTATGAAAACATTCACAGCATTGCAAAAACGATTGGCTTTCTCACCTTCTGCTTCCTGTTAATTTCAACTTTCGCCCTGTATTTCTTCTGGCGCAGCCGGATTTCCGCATACGAACTGCAAAACTCAAATCTTGAGCAGGAGCGTGACCATGTTTCCCGGCAGTTCAGGGATGAACGGAGCCGGCGCAGCCGGATTGAAGCGAGATTTTCCCGAATTTTCGATGAATCTCCGTTGCCGAAGCAGATCCACTCAATTGATGATCTGAGCATTGTCGCCATCAACCGCGCACATGAACGGTTATTCGGGTACGGTCTTGAAGAAATTTCACGGCTGGATGACTGGCTGAATCTCGCCTATCCAGATACCGGTATCGGGGATGCATTACACGGACAGTGGCTGGAGGCCATCGCTAAAGCCCGCGAAAGCAATGAAGTCGTCGAGTTCCCCGAAATGCAGATGCGGTGCAAAGACGGCAGCATTCGTGTCATCAGCGGCAATATGAGTATCGCCGACGACAATTTCATCATCATCTGGAAGGATATGACTGAACTCCGTCGCAGCGAAGCCGCACTGATGGAAAGCGAACGCCGTTTCCGCGGTATGGTTGAGCAGACGATCAGCGGTTTTTACGTCGTGGTTGATAACCGGGTTGCCTACATCAATCCTCAGGTCACTGAAATGACCGGCTGGCGTCCAGAGGATGTGATTGGCCACACGCCGGAAGAGTTTGTAGACGAACAGTCCGTGAAGGGTTTGATTCAGGCGCAGGAGCAGTTGTCATCAGGGCGGCGCATGGTAACCATCAATATCAATGTGCGGCGCAAGGACGGGTCAATTCTGCCGATGGCCGCTCACAGTACCCTGGGTTCCTGGGATGGCAGGAGTGCCGTGGTCGCCATTCTCGAGGATTTGACGGAGCGCACCCGTGCGGAGGAAAAAATCCGCAATTATGTGCAGCAGCTGGAAACCAGCATGCGCTCCGCGCTGGAAGCCTGCGCCAAGATGGTGGAACTGCGCGACCCGTACACCGCTGGTCACCAAGACCGGGTAGGCAAGATTGCTGCCGCGATATCCCGAGAAATGGGCTGGTCTGAAAAAGATTGCAACGCCATGGAACTGATGGGGCTGGTTCACGATATCGGCAAGGTGGCGGTTCCCGCCGAATTCCTGACCAAACCAACGCGGTTATCGGCTTACGAGTTCGAAATCATCAAGAATCATGCGCAGGCCGGCTACGAAATCCTCAAAGGTCTGCAATTCGAAGAAACACCGGTTGCTGAAATCGTCAGACAGCACCATGAGCGCATGGATGGCAGCGGCTATCCTCAGGGCCTCAAAGGCGACCAGATATTGCCCGAGGCACGTGTTCTTGCTGTTGCCGACGTACTGGAGTCGATGGCGTCCTTCCGCCCCTATCGCCCGGCGCTGGGCATCGACAAGGCACTGGAAGAGCTTGAGAAAAACAGCGGCCGGTTATACGACGCCGAAGCAGTTGCCGCACTGGTCAGGCTGGTCCGCGAAAAGCACTACGCCCTGCCTTAGCCGCTACTGACTGATTGAGGGTGCTATTCCCACTCGATTGTCGCCGGCGGCTTTCCGGAGATGTCGTACACCACGCGATTGATCCCGCGCACTTCGTTGATGATCCGATTGGAGACTTTGCCCAGCAGGCTATAAGGCAATTCCGCCCAGTGTGCCGTCATGAAATCGGTGGTCTGCACGGCACGCAAAGCAACAACATATTCATAAGTACGACCGTCGCCCATCACGCCGACGGATTTCACCGGAAGGAAAACCGCAAAAGCCTGTGCCGTCTTGTCGTACCAACCCGCCGCGCGCAATTCCTCAATGAAAATGGCGTCAGCTTCGCGCAGCAGATCCGCGTATTGCGCTTTGACCTCGCCCAGAATGCGCACACCCAGTCCCGGTCCCGGAAAGGGATGACGAAACACCATGTCATGCGGCAAGCCCAGGGCCAGCCCGAGTTCACGAACCTCGTCCTTGAACAGTTCGCGCAGCGGCTCCAACAGCTTCAGATGCAGCGTATCCGGCAGCCCACCGACATTGTGATGCGATTTGATGGTGTGCGCTTTTTTGGTTTTGGCACCCGCCGATT
>JBILYA010000291.1:0-3556 GCA_044378065.1 Burkholderiales bacterium
CGGCGCCGATGTCGCAGCGCGCTTGCTCGCCAAATCGCTGACCGACACGCTCCAGCAGCAAATCATCATCGACAACCGTCCCGGCGGCGGCAGCGTCATCGGCACCACGGCTGCCGCCAGTGCGACGCCTGACGGATACACCATCCTTTGGGTTTCCGGCGCGCACGCCATCAATGCCGCATTTGCACGCAACCTGCCCTACGATTCGATAAAAAGCTTCGAACCGGTGACGCTGTTTGCGAAAATGCCCTTTGTGCTGGTAATCCATCCCTCGCTGAATGCGAAAACGATGCCGGAATTGCTGGCACTGCTGCGTGCTCAGCCCGGAAAATTCAATTACGCCAGCAGCGGCATCGGCAGCGCCTCGCATCTCGGCCTGGAAATGCTCAAGCTTTACGCCAAGGTCGACATGGTCAACGTCAGCTACAAAGGCTCAGCACCGTCGATCGCCGGACTGCTTGGCGGCGAAGTGCAGATGGCACTGCTCGGCCCGCTGTCGGTCAAACCCCATATTGCATCGGGCAAAGTACGCGCACTCGCGGTTTCCACTGCAAAACGCTCCCCTGCTTTTCCGACCCTGCCGACCATCGGCGACAGCGTGCCCAAATATGAAATGACAAGCTGGTACGGCATTCTTGCGCCACGGGGAACGCCACGCGCCGCGATTGACCGCCTGAACGCCGCAGTAGCTGCCGCACAGACCGAAAAGACACTGGAAGACATAATGGCGCCGGAAGGCGCAGAACTGCCGCGGATGACGCCACAGCAGTTTGGCCAATACCTGCAAGCGGAAATCGCCCGTTACGCCGAATTGCGCAGCAAACTCGATCTGCGTCTCGAATAAAACCGGAGGAGCATCAATGCGTCGCACAACACAGTTCGCCTGCAGCCTGCTGATCGCCGTCAGCCTGCACACCACCGCCATCGCACAGAATTTCCCCGCCAAAACCGTGAGCATGGTCATCCCCTTCCCGGCCGGCGGCGCCGTGGATATCGTCTGCCGCACGGTGGCGCAACGGCTTGCTGAAGTCTGGAAACAACCGGTCACCGCACTCAACCGTCCGGGCGCCGGTGGCAATATCGGTGTGGAATCGGTGGTGCGTTCTCCCGCTGACGGCTACACCCTGCTCTGCGCCTCGACTGCACTGTCGATCAATCCGGCGCTGACGCAGAAATTACCCTACGACGTGATGCGCGATCTGCTACCGATCAGCCAGTTGGTCGTCACACCCAATGTGCTGGTCGTACATCCCTCGGTGCCCGCGAAATCCGTGCGCGAACTGACAGCGCTGGCGAAATCCAAACCGGATCGCCTGACCGGCGGCTCGGCCGGTTCCGGGACTTCGGCTCACCTGTCGCTGGAACTGTATAAAAGCCTCGCCGGCGTAAAAATTGTCCACGTCGCCTACAAAGGTTCGGCGCCGTCGCTGATCGGCGTGGTCGGCGGCGAAACCGACATCGCCTTCCTGCCGACCAGCGTGGTCAATCCGCATGTCGCTGCGGGACGGTTGCGTGCGTTGGCCGTAACCACGGCCAAGCGCTCCAAAACCCTGCCTGACGTGCCGACCATGGACGAAGCCGGCACCAAAGGTTATGAAGCTGCGGCCTGGAGCGCCATCCTCGCACCCGCAGGCACAGCACCGGCGGTGATCAATACGATCTACGCCGGCATCACCGAAAGCTTCAAATCGCCGAGCGTGCAGTCAACCTTCGAAAAAATCGGCGGTGAACCGATCGCCAGCAGCCCTGCTGATTTCGCCCGCTATCTTGAAGCGGAAATCAGCAAATGGCGCAAGGTCGTTGCCGCAGCCGGCATCAAACCGGAGTAAGTCATGCCTCAATCAATCATCAACGGCGTTGCCATCCAGTACGAAGTTCTCGGTGATCACGGTCCGTGGGTCGCGCTGACCCCCGGCGGCCGTCTGGGTAATGACGACATCCGCTCGCTGGCCGGACGTGTCGCTGCAGGCGGCTTCCGCGTGCTGATCCATGACCGTCGCAATTGCGGCGCATCGGAAGTGTCGGTCGCCGGTGACGGCGCCGAGCATGAAATCTGGGCTGCCGACCTTTATGCACTGCTGCAGCAGCTCCATGCCCTGCCGGCAGTCATCGGCGGCGGCTCTTCCGGCTGCCGCATGTCGATCGAGTTTGCGCTGCGTTATCCGGAAGCCGTCAACGGCCTGCTGCTGTGGCGCGTCACCGGCGGTCCCTTTGCCACGCAGCGGCTGCGCGAAAAGTATTACGGCGAATACATCCGCGCCGCCAACAAGGGCGGCATGGCCGCTGTCTGTGAAACACCGCATTTCCGCGAACGCATCGCAGTGCGTCGGGCGAATAAACAGGCACTGCTTGATATGGATGCCGCACAATTCATCGCGGCGATGACGGCCTGGGACGAGCAGTTCAAGACCGGCGCTGACCAGCCGGTCATCGGCGCCAGCGAGGAACAGCTGCGATCGATCAAGGCACCGGCCTGCATTGTTCCCGGCAACGACAAGACGCATCCGCAACGCGCCGCCGCCGAACTGGCGCGGCTGATGCCGGATACCGAGCTGTGCGCGCTGATGGGCGAGGACATCGACATCGACGTCGACCCGCATGAACACTGGGATGCCAAAGAAGACGCGCTGGCGGCCATCCTGCTCAACGGCCTGCGGCGGATGAAACAATAAACCCGCGCAGAGGCGCGGGCACCACCGGTCAGGACTTCGGCGGTTCTGCCGGCGGCATGCCGCCAGCGGCCTGCTGCGCCTGAGCCATCAGCGCCTGCTGCTCGGCAAATTTCTTTTTCAGATGGGTCGGAAACCAGAAGTCGAGAATCGCAAAACCGAAAAAGAAAAACAGCATCACATTACGCGTGCCCGGATCAACATGGCCGCCGTAGAGCAATACGTAACCGCCGAGGAACAGATTCATGACTCCGGCAAATTGAAACGCGTAAATCCGTTTTTTCAGTTTTGTTTCGTCCATCGCTCTTCCGTCCCGATTCGATTGATTCCCGCAATCAACAGCGTTAGGCGCGTGCGGCGTTGAATTCAACAGCGCGCAGTTGCATCGCCATCTTGTCGAGCACGCCGTTGACATATTTATGGCCGTCGGTGCCGCCGAATGATTTTGCCAGTTCGATGGCTTCGTTGATGACCACGCGATACGGCACTTCGAGCTGGCTCTTGAATTCATAACCGGCGAGCAACAGGATGCCGCGTTCCACCGGCGACAGGCTTTTGTAGGCGCGGTCGAGCAGCGGCGCGATCAACTGCTCCATGTCCGCAGCACCGGCCACCGCACCGGTGAGCATGGCCCTGAAATACTCAACGTCGATCTTGTCGAAGCCATCGGCTTCCGACAGCTGCTCGACAATGGTCAGCGGATCAGTGCCCGCCAGCTGCCATTGATAAAGGCCCTGCAGGGCAAATTCACGCGAACGTCTGCGACTGGATTTCATGAGGCTCCGGTGTGCAGCTGCATGACGGCAGCGCACGAATAATCATTAAAAACAATATCTTGCAATATGCCGTGGGCTACAGCCGCGGCAGCAGACGCGCCATTTCGATCG
>JBILYA010000079.1:0-8153 GCA_044378065.1 Burkholderiales bacterium
CAAGTGCGCAATCGAGGCCCTTCTGCGCCCTGCGCGCTTCGGCCTGATCGTCATTCTCGGTCGTGAGGATCCCGTTTGCGATGGGCACGCCGGTGGCGAGTTGCACTTCGGTGATGCCACGCGAGGATTCGTTCGACACGATCTCGAAATGATAGGTCTCGCCGCGGATCACCGCACCGAGTGCGATCAGCGCATCGTATTTACCGCTTAGCGCCATCTTTTTCAGCGTCAGCGGAATTTCCAGCGCGCCGGGCACGGTGACGATACGCATATCCTTCTGCGCCACGCCGTGTTTGACCAGTCCCGCGGTGCACGACGACAGCAGACCGTCGCCGACGTCGATGTTGAATCGCCCCATGACAATACCGACGCGCAATCCCGCGCCCTTGGTATCGGGTTCCAGTTCTTCAATGCCGTCATAACGTCCCATATTGTTTTCCTTTAAGCCTACTTGACCGGCGGCTGAAGATAGCCGGTCACTTCAAGATCAAAACCGGCCATGCTCGGCATGCGCAGCGGCTGCGCCATTACGCGCATTTTTTTCACGCCGAGATCGCGCAGGATCTGCGCGCCGATACCGTAATTGCGCAACACGATTTTTGCCGGGCCGCCGCGCTCGTGCTGCGGGCGGGCGCGCTCGAGCAGCTCCGCCGAGGTTTCCGGACGGTGCAGCAGGATGACCACACCGCAGCCGTTGCGGGCGATTTCCGCCATCGCATCGTGCAGGTTCCACGAATGGCTGGTCGCGCTGGTATCGAGAACATCAATCAGCGAAACCGGCTCGTGCACGCGCACCAGCACTTCTTCGCGCGGTGAAATTTTGCCGCGCACCAGCGCGAGATGGGTCTGACCGCCGGCGGTTTCGGTATAAGCCACCAGCCGGAAGGTGCCCTGCGCGGTTTCGATGTCGCGTTCGGTGGCGCGTTTGACCAGCGATTCGGTGCTGCTGCGGTACTGGATCAGGTCGGTGATGGTGCCGATCTTCAGACCGTGCTCCGCAGCAAACGGAATCAGATCCGGCAACCGCGCCATTTCGCCGTTGTCCTTGAGGATTTCGCAGATCACCGACGCCGGGCTCAATCCGGCGAGGCGTGCGAGATCACAACCGGCTTCGGTATGACCGGCGCGCATCAGCGTGCCGCCGTTCTGCGCCATCAACGGAAAGATGTGACCGGGCTGCACGATATCGTCGGGGCTGGCATCGGGGCGGATCGCCGCCTGCACCGTCTTCGCGCGGTCGGCGGCGGAAATACCGGTGGTCACACCCTCCGCCGCTTCAATCGACAGCGTGAAGTTGGTGCCCATCGGCGAGCGGTTGTTGCTGACCATCAGCGGCAGGTTCAGCTGGCGGCAACGCTCTTCGGTCAGCGTCAGGCAGATCAGGCCGCGGCCGAAACGCGCCATGAAGTTGATGGTTTCCGGCGTCGCAAATTCTGCAGCCAATACCAGGTCCCCCTCGTTCTCGCGGTCTTCCTCATCGACGAGCACGACCATGCGTCCGGCACGGATCTCCGCGATGATTTCAGTGGTCGGGCTGATGGCCAATTCGTTTTTTCCTGATTTCAAGACTTCAGTTCCTTGCCTGTTCTGAACGACCGGCTTCGTGAAGGCGCTCAATGTATCGCGCCAGCATATCCACCTCAAGATTGACCCGCACACCCGGCTTCAGGTGCTGCAGCGTTGTCGCCGACAACGTGTGTGCGATCAGATTCACTTCGAAAGCATTGCCGTCAACCGCATTCACCGTCAGGCTGACGCCGCTCACTGCGATTGAACCCTTGCGTGCGATGTAACGGGCAATCGCCGGCGGCGCCTCGATGACAAGGCGGCGATTGTCCCCCACCGCCTCGAATTTCGCCACTGTGCCGGTGCCGTCGACATGACCGCTCATCAGGTGGCCGCCAAGCCGGTCGGCCAGCCGCAGCGCTTTTTCCAGATTGACCGCAGCGCCGGCATCAAATCCGGCGACCACGCCCAGCGAGGCCTCTGAAACTTCAGCTTCAAAATACATTTTGTCGAAAGCCACCACGGTGAGGCACACCCCATTGACCGCAATGCTGTCGCCAAGTTGAACATCACCCATATCCAGCGAAGCAGTGGCGATATGCAGACGCACGCCGCCAGGCGCCGGTTTGATGGTCTCGATGCGGCCGACGGCCGCGACAATGCCGGTAAACATTAATGCAATCTCGCAAGGATGCGGATGTCGTCGCCGACCCGCGTGATATCGGTAATACGCACATTGCGCCGACCGGTCAGATCATCCAGCGGCGGCAGATGGAACATGCCTTTCGCGGTGTCACCGAGAATGCTCGGTGCCATATAGATCAGCAGTTCATCAACAAGACCTTCATCAAGAAAGGAGCCGTTGAGCTTGTAACCGGCTTCAACATGCAGTTCATTGCAGCCGCGGCGCGCCAGTTCCTGCAGCAGCGCCGGCAGTTCGACCTTGCCTTCATGATTGGGCAGCACCACCACTTCGGCGCCATGCGCACGCAAGGCGACGCTGCGCGGCGCATCCACCCCGGCAGCAGCGATGATGGTTCCCGGCCCCAGAATCTTGGCTGTCAGCGGCGTTTGCAGGCGGCTGTCGACGACCACGCGGTACGGTTGCCGTGTTGTTGCCAGGTCACGCACCGTCAGCAACGGATCATCGTCCTTGACCGTGCCGACGCCGGTGAGCACGGCACAGGCCCGTGCACGCCAGGCATGACCGTCCTTGCGGGCTTCAGAACCGGTAATCCACTGGCTCTTGCCGTTGGCGAGCGCGGTCCGGCCATCGAGACTTGCCGCGACCTTCATGCGCACCCAGGGCGTGCCGCGAGTCATGCGCGACACGAAACCGATATTCAATTCACGTGCTTCCCCCTCCATCAGCCCGACATCGACTGTGATGCCGGCGGCACGCAACTGCTCAAACCCTTTACCCGAAGTTTTCGGATTCGGATCCTGCATTGCGGCAACCACACGCGCCGGTTTTGCCGCCAGCAGCGCGTCAACACAGGGCGGTGTGCGGCCGTGATGGGCGCAGGGCTCCAGCGTCACGTAGACGGTTGCACCGGCAACGCGATCACCGGCCGCCTGCAGTGCCAGCGGTTCGGCATGCAACTCCCCTGCTTTCGCATGCCAACCCTCGCCGACGACAACACTATCACGCACGATCACGCAGCCGACGCGCGGGTTCGGCGTGGTCGTGTACAGCCCCTGCGCGGCGAGTTGCAGCGCGCGGGCCATATACGTGTGATCTTCAGGTTTGAACATTGAATGTAGGTTGCCGCAAACCGCGACAAAAGCGGGTTACTTGGCGCGCCCGGGACGGCGCACTTCCTTGATTGCGTCGGTGAAATCATCGACGCCCTGGAAACTCTTGTAGACCGATGCGAAGCGGATATAGGCAACTTCGTCGAGCTTTTTCAGTTCGCGCATCACCATCTCGCCGACGCGGCGTGCCGGCACTTCACGCTCGCCCAGCGACAGCAGTTCGTTGGTCAGGGCGCCGATCGCCTCGTCGACCAGCGGCGTCGGCACCGGGCGCTTGTGCAAGGCACGCATGAAACTGGTGCGCAGCTTCGCAAGGTCGAATTCCGCGCGACTGCCATCCTGCTTGACCACCTGCGGCATGCGCAGCTCCACCGTTTCATAGGTCGTGAAACGCTTGCTGCATGCCACGCATTTGCGGCGGCGGCGGATGCTGTCGCCATCGTCGCTGACGCGCGAGTCGATGACCTGGGTTTCATCCGATTTGCAGAAAGGACACTTCATGGCGGCGGCGCTTGCGGATTACGACTTGCGGTAAACGGGATATTTGTCGCACAGCTCTTTGACGGCAGCACGGACTTTGTTGTTGACCGCTTCGTCCTGCGGCGCATCAAGGATATCCGCAATGAGGTGACCAAGCCTCTCGGCCTCGATCTCGCGGAAACCGCGGGTTGTCATCGCCGGTGAACCGATACGCACGCCGCTGGTGACAGTCGGGGTGCGGGTGTCATTGGGCACCGAATTCTTGTTGACCGTGATGTTGGCACGGCCCAGCGCCTGCTCGGCTTCAAGACCGGTTACCGGCTTCTCGCGCAGATCGAGCAGGAACAGGTGACAGTCGGTGCGGCCGGAAACAATCCGGTAGCCGCGCTCCTGCATCACTTTCGCCATCACCCGCGCGTTGTCCAGCACTTGCTGCTGGTAATCGCGGAAATCCTTGGTCATCGCCTCCTTCAGCGCAACCGCCTTGGCGGCGATCACGTGCATCAGCGGACCACCCTGCGAGCCGGGGAACACAGCCGAGTTGAGAATTTTTTCGTGTTCAGCGTTGGAGAGAATCATGCCGCCGCGCGGGCCGCGCAGCGTCTTGTGCGTGGTCGTCGTGACAAAATCGGCGATGCCCACCGGGCTCGGATACAGACCGGCGGCAACGAGGCCGGCGTAATGCGCCATGTCGGCCATCAGCAGCGCACCGACGCTGTCGGCGATTTCGCGGAATTTTTTCCAGTCGATGACCAGCGAATAGGCTGACGCACCGGCAACAATCAGTTTAGGCTTGTTGACCTTGGCCAGTTCGGCGACTTCGTCGTAATCAATGGCCTGGGTTTGCGGATTCAATCCGTAACTCGCGGCGTTGTAATACTTGCCGCTGATGTTGACCTTGGCGCCGTGGGTCAGATGGCCGCCATCGGAGAGGCGCATGCCGAGAATAGTATCGCCGGGTTTCAGCGTGGCGAGGAACACCGCGGCATTGGCCTGCGCGCCGGAATGCGGCTGCACATTGGCGTAACCCGCCTTGAACAGCTCCTTGGCGCGTTCGATCGCCAGCTTCTCGGCGATATCCACATATTCGCAACCGCCGTAATAGCGCTTGCCGGGATAACCCTCGGCATATTTATTGGTCAGCACCGAACCCTGGGCCGCCAGTACTGCCGGGCTGGCGTAGTTTTCCGAAGCGATCAGCTCAATGTGGTCTTCCTGTCGCTGCGCCTCCTGCTCGATCGCTTGGTAGATTTCAGGGTCGATGGACTGAAGACGGTTGGTAAAAATGGACATGGGGATCGGCGTTCCGGAATGGTTGCAGACAGAGATGGCGATTTTATCATGGGGGCCGTTATCGCCCCCGCAAGCCTTGGTCACCCCTTTATCCAACAAAAACAGATATTTACATCAGAAAACCGGGTTGGCCGTCCCACCCACTGCAGGCCAAGACTGTCTCGCATAACGAAGGGCTACAATCAGCGCCTTTCCGATCCGGAGCAGGGTGCCCATGAAAATCACTGCCGTCACCACATTCGTTACTTCGATGCCGATGCTCATTGCCGGCGACACGCCGATGGTCGGCGGGCGTCCGCGCACTGCCATCGAAACGCTTCTTGTGCGCGTCGATACCGATGCCGGCATCAGCGGCTGGGGCGAAGCCTTCGGTCATCGCGTCTGGCCGGTCACCCGCACCGCCATCGACCGCATGATTGCACCGCTGTGCATCGGCCGTGACCCGACGGCCATCACGGCACTGATGCTTGACCTCGCGCATACCCTGCACGGTGCCGGTCGCAGCGGTCCGGCGATGTACGGCATGTCCGCCATCGATATCGCGCTGTGGGACATCGCCGGCAAAATCGCCAGCCGGCCGCTGTATCAATTGCTTGGCGGCAGCCCGCGCTCCGAACTGCCCGCGTACGCCAGCCTGCTGCGTTACGGCAAGGCTTCCGCGCTCGAGCCGCGCATTGCCGAAGCACTGGGCCGCGGCTACAAGCTGATCAAGATTCATGAAATCGATCCTGCCATCATCCGCGCCGCCCGCCGCGCCTGCGGCGACGGCATCCCGCTGATGGTGGACTGCAGCACGCCGTGGACGCCGCTGCAGGCCGTGGCCATGTCCAAGGTGTTGTATGAACTGGATCTCGAGTTCCTGGAGGAACCGGTATGGCCGCCGGAAGACCACGAAGGTCTCGCGCGGGTGCGCGCCGAGGGCGGCATCCCCGTTGCAGCCGGTGAAAACGTCGGCACCGTCAATGAATTCCATCGTTTGTTTGAACGCGGCTCGCTGGATGTCGCGCAGCCCAGCGTCACCAAGGTCGGTGGTGTCACCGAAATGATGAAGGTGTTTGCGCTCGGCGAAGCGCATGGCGTGCGCGTGGTGCCGCATTCAGCCTATTTCGGTCCCGGCCTGCTGGCCTCGATCCATGTCTGCGCCGCGCAGGCGCAGCAACCCTGGGTCGAGCGCTTCTACTGTGATTTCGCCGAAAATCCGCTGGGCGACGCGATCAATCCGAAAAACGGCTGCTTTGCGATCCCGCAAGGCCCCGGGCTCGGCGTCGATCCCGACCTGGTGCTGCTGAAGAAATTCGCCATCGAATCCTGATAAAACAAAAACAATACATCCGCCAAAAAGGAAGAGGACCATGAACCCGTTCATCCGCATCACCGCTCTGCTGCTGTGCACGGCCGTTGCGCCGACTGTTTCCGCCGCGACTTACGAAGACAAATACCTTGATGCCGGCGGCGTGAAGATTCGTTACATCGACACCGGCAAAGGCGAAGCCATCGTGCTGCTGCACGGCGGCACCTCGCGGCTGGAAAGCTGGATCACTCCCGGCGTCGTCGAAAACCTGTCGAAAGACTTCCGCGTCATCGCCTTTGATGCGCGCGGCCACGGCAAAAGCGATTCCCCGCGCGAACCTTCGGCCTACGGTCGCCAGCAGGCGCTGGACGTGGTGCGTATTCTCGATGCACTGAAAATCGAAAAAGCCCACATCATCGGTTTTTCACTGGGCAGCAGCACCGTCGCGCAACTGCTGACGCTGCATCCCGAACGCTTCCTGACCGGCGTGCAGGTCGCCGGCGCCGGCCGCTCCCCGCAGGAAGCCAATAACCCGCGCATCGAAACCGAAGCCGCTGAAATCGCCCGCGACTGCATCAGCCGCAGCCGCCTGATGCGTCAGGCCCCCGCCGGCATGAAACCCACCGAAGAAGAAATCCAGCAGCGCATGGTCGCCTGCCGCGCCGACAAGACCTTCGACCAGCTCGCAACTGCGGCTTCACTGCGCGGTTACAAGGATCAGGCAGTCACTGCCGAACAGATGGCGGCGGTGAAAGTGCCAACCATGGGCATCGTCGGCACACTGGACCATACATTGAAGGACATGCAGGAACTCAAAACCATCCGTCCCGGCATGAAACTGGTGTTGCTCGACGGCGTGTCGCATACCGGCAAAACCGGTATTCAAGGCAGTCCGGCGCTGGTCCTTGAAATCCGCACCTTCATCGCCGAACAGAAAACGTCCGGCGCGCGCTGACCGTCCGCCTACTCCGGCTTGATGCCCGCCGCCTTGACCACGGCGGCCATCTGCCGGGTCCCCTGCTCCATCGTCTCAGTCACCTGCTCCGGTGTGGTGTGCGCCGGAAACGCGCCCATGCCGCCGAGACGCTCCTGCATCTCCGGGGTGCGCATGAATTCGCCGATGCGCTGATTGAGAAACTGGATCACGGCGCGCGGCGTCTGACGCGGTGCCACCACCGCCCACCATTGTCCGGGGAACGGGGCATCAACACCGGCCTCGGCCATTGTCGGCACATCGGGCAATACCGGCGCGCGTTGCGGTGTAGTCACCGCCAGCCCGCGCAGCCGCCCCGCCTTGACCTGCGGCACTGAAGGCACCATGTCGGCAAAGGACAGCGGAATCTGTCCGGCCACCACATCCAGCACAGCAAGGCCGCCGCCTTTGTAAGGCACATGCACGATGTTGATGCCGGTCGCCGCCTTGAATACTTCACCGACGATATGCGAAGTGGTGCCGACGCCGCCCGAACCGAAATTGAATTCGCCGGGCCTGGCTTTCGCCAGCGCAACGAATTCCTGTACGGTACGCGCCGGGACTGACGGGTTGATCACCATCATCGGCGCCGCCGTGGCAACAATCGACACCGGCGCAAAATCCTTGAACGGATCAAAACCGAGTCGCTTGTAGAGAAACACATTGGTCACCATCGCCCCGCCGCTGGTCAGCAGCAGTGTGTAACCGTCGGCGGGTGCACGCGCGGCAATTTCATGACCGAGATTGCCCGCAGCGCCGGGCCGGTTGTCGACGATCACCTGACGGCCCAGCGTATCCGACAGTTTCTGTGCCACCAGCCGCGCCATCACGTCGCTGGTACCGCCCGGCGGATAG
>JBILYA010000430.1:0-2986 GCA_044378065.1 Burkholderiales bacterium
TGCGAGCGCGGGAATCTCTGCCGCGGCCTCGACGGTGCCGGCGAGGTTCACCGTTTCGAGCGGATCGGCTTGCTGGTCGTAGAGTTCCTGACCGACGATGTGACCGGTTTTGAAGTCGCGCCACTCATGGTAGCTCCAGCGGTCGGTCGTAAGCCCGTAGCCCATCACTTGCGGCAAGGCCTGCGGACCGCCGCCCCAGTAAAGCGCGGGGCGCGGATGCTGCGTGAGCGCCGCAGGCTTCACGGTGGCGCTGGCGTCCTTGAGCAGAGGCACGAGACTCGCGCCGTCGAGCTGGGGTGGATTCGGCAGGCCACTGAGGTCCGTGAGTGTGGGAAAGATGTCGATCAACTCGCTGATGGCACTTGTCTTTGCGCCGCCCGTTCCGATGCCAGGCGCACTGATGATGAGTGGAACTCGCGCGTCCCAGCCGAACAAGGTCATCTTGCCCCAGACATCGTGCTCGCCCAGGTGGAAGCCATTGTCGCCAATGATGACAACGATGGTGTTGTCGCGGAGCTTCAGTTCATCGAGCGCATCCAGCACGCGACCAAACTGCGCGTCGGCAAAACTCATTGCGGCATAGTAGCCGTGACGGATCTCGCGCTTGGCTTCCTCATCGAGCGTGCGGGGGGCATTCGGCTCACCGAGGATTTCGTGGTTCGCATGAAAGGCGATCTCGGGCGCGTTGCGAGGCCGTATCGTCGTCTCGATGGCCGGAATGTCCTCGAGACGATACATGTCCCAGTAGCGCTTCGGCACCTTGTAAGGTGAGTGCGGCTTGAAGATGCCCAGGGCGAGAAAGAACGGCTCCGGCTTCTTCGCAAGCGCCCGCAACTCGGTGATCGCGAGGCTGGCTGACGCAGCGTCAAAGCACGCTTCATCCGGCACGTCACGATTCTCACAGAGTGAGTCCTTCGCGAGGTTTGGCGGCAAAGCAACCCCACTTGGCAACTGAAACTCATCCTTCGTTTTGCCGCCGGTGCGACGATCCGGAACGCTCAGCATCTTGAAGTCCGCTTCCTTGCCATAGCCGCCGAGCACCTTGCCGATGCTCATTGACGTGTAGCCGTGCTGCATGAACCACTGCGGAATCGTGACCGCATCGGGATGCAGATCGTAGAGATATTTCGTCATGCTCGTGATACCGAGCGAGTCCGGCCTACGTCCGCTCATGAACGAAGCGCGCGATGGACCGCAGATCGGCTGCTGGCAGAAATTCCGCGTAAACAGGGTTCCGCGCGCGGCTAACCGGTCGAGGTTCGGCGACTTCGCGACCGGATCGCCATAGCAACCAAGGCGGTTGTTGAGATCGTCGAAGACGACGAAAAGGACATTGGGCTTTTGCTTGGGTGCGTCGGCGGCCCGCATTGTCGGCACGGACGCGAGCAGCAGAGCGGTGAGGAGTGCGAGTGTGGTTTTCATGGTCAATCCACATGCAGAAACTCATTGCTCGCCATGAGCACGCGCACCTGCGCGGTCCATTTGTCAGCTTGCTCACCGGGATAGCTTTCAAGGAAGGCCTTGGTGCGCTGCGTTTCGGCGGCGGTGGGCTTTCTCTGAAAAAGGAAGCGCCAGGCTTCGGTGATACGGGTGTCGTCGTCAGGCTGTGAACTCAGTTTCCTGGCCAGGGCATCCGCCTGGGAATGGAAGAAAGGATCATTGATGAAATACAGCGCCTGCGTCGGCACGGTGGTGGTCTGGCGGGCGGCGGTGGTGGCGTTTGGATCAGCACCGTCGAAGAGCGATAGGAAGGGATGCCGCCGCTGGCGCTGCACCATGAGGTAGGCACTGCGCTTGTTCGTCTCGTAGACGGCGTTGAAGGGATTGTGCTGGCTGAACTTCCACGTCGCCTCAGCGGGAAAGGGATGAGCCTCGGCGGGCGTGAGATCGAGCTGGCCGGAGGCGGTGAGCAGGCTGTCGCGCATCTCCTCGGCAGTGAGGCGGCGGCGTGGGAAGTGCGCGAGCAGGCGGTTGTCGGGATCGGCGGCGGCGGGCGAAGCGCTGGCTCGCTGATACACCTGGCTGCTCAAGATGAGGCGATGCATCGCCTTCAGGCTGAAGCCGCTCTCGACGAACTTCGCCGCGAGCCAGTCGAGCAGCTCGGGATGCGTGGGATTTTCGCCGCGGGCACCGAAGTCGTTCGAGGAACGCACCAGTCCCTTGCCGAAATGCCATTCCCAGAGGCGGTTCACCATCACCCGGGCCGCGAGGGGCGACTTCACGATCCAGTCGCCGAGCTCCTTGCGTCCACTACCGGACTCCGCGGGCACCGTGTCGCCTCCAAGGATGGAGAGCCAGCGACGCGGCACCTCGTCTCCGGGTTTCTCAGGATCGCCACGCAGATGAAGGCGGTCATTCTTCGGCTTCGCGTCCACCACGGCGTAAGCGACGGGAATCACCGGCATCGGCCCGGGTTCAACGGTGGGCCTCAGGCTCTCGCCAAGGTGAGCCAGAGCCGGGCCATAATCGGGCGCGGCGATATGCTTGAGTTCAAAGGCCACACCATCGCCATTCGGCATCGGGTGCACATCGGCCACACGACCGCTCAGCGTGATCTCGCCATCCAGTGGGCTGATCCAGGCGACGGCCACGGGCCGCTTTGGGCCGGGATGCACAAAGAACGACTCCGCCGCGAGCGTGGTCCATGCCATCACCTGCTGATCGGCCGAGTTCACCAGAACCGATGGCGTATCACCGCTGCTCCACTTCTGGAGAGCGCTGTTGCCGTTGAGTGAATCGGACCTGTCGATGAGGAACGCTGGAGCGCTCGTTGTTTCCAAGAAACACCACGCCGCCCCATCGCGCGAGGGATGCGGATTGCCCTTCATCAGATCAGGCACCAGCTCCGCCACGGTCCACGAGCGCTTCGCGCCATCCGTCTCCGTGATGCGCCACTCAATCAGCGTGGTGTCCGCGCCATGACCGCCATTTTCCGACACTGCGAGCTGCAGAGCCTCGCCTTTGCGCACATGGAGGCGCTGCTCAA
>JBILYA010000354.1:0-2985 GCA_044378065.1 Burkholderiales bacterium
TTCGCGAACAGATCCACCAACTCACCGTCGTTGGGCATGATCTTGACGTTCGGATGCGGGAAATCCGTTCCCCACAGAATACGGTCCGGCGCCGCCGCAATGAGTTCACGTACAAAAGGCTCGGCATCGTGAAAAGGTTTGCCCGCAGATGAAATACGCTCCGGGCCGCTGACCTTGGTCCACGCCAGCGGATTGCGCATCAGGTCGAGCATCTGCAGAAAGGCATCCTGCTTCACACCAAGTTTCGCTTCTGGGCGTCCCATGTGATCGACGATGAAGGGGATTTTCAGGCCGTCGAGGAAGCTGCGGTACTGGCGGATATCCTGCGCATCCAGATGCAACTGCAGATGCCAGCCGAAGGGCGTGATGCGCTCGACAACGGCATTGACCGCGTTCATGTCGGGTGCGCCACCGAGATGGGCGACAAAATTGATGCGCGCGCCGCGCACGCCACCGGCATGCAGACGCTCCAGTTCCTTTTCACTGACATCGGGCTTGACCATCGCCACACCGCGCCAGACGCCGTTCGAATGTGCCAGGGCATCCATCATCGCACTGTTGTCAGTGCCATGACAGCTCGCCTGCACAATGACCGCACGTGAAAAACCCAGGTGCCTGTGCAAGGCTGCCAGCCGCTCGCGTCCGGCATCTTCAGGGGTATAGCTGCGGTTGGCGGCATAAGGAAACTTCGCCGCCGGACCGAACACATGGCAATGCCCGTCACAGGCATTCGGCGGGGGCGTGTAACGCGGCTTGATCGGATTCGGATCAGGGGCGAGAATTTTCTTGGGTTCGTGTGTTCCGGCAGTGCTCATAGTCTGGGAATCCGTGCTTTGTCGATGAGGGCATTCCACTTGGCAATCTCTTCAGTGACGTTCTTGCGCATGCCCTCGGGGGTATTGAGATTCTGCTCAACGCCAAGTTCCTGGAAACGCTGTTTCACCTGTGGCGAATTGACAGCATCGTGTACTTCCCTGTTCAGCCGGTCAACCAGTGCGCGCGGGGTTTTCGCAGCGACACCGATACCGTTCCACGACATCACCTCATAACCCGGCAGGCCGCTTTCATGCAGCGTCGGCACATCGGGCAGCGGTGCAAATCGGGTTTTTGACGACACCGCGATAACGCGCAAGGCATTGGCGCGCACCTGCCCGAGCACAGGCGGCAGGAATTCGAAGGCGGCCCGCACATCGCCGCCGCGCACCGCCGTCAGTACACTCGCCGTGTTGTTGAAAGGCACCGTGATGTAATCCAGCCCGGCCATCGATTTAAACAGCTCCGAGGACAGATACTGCGTGGTGCCGATATTGATGCTGCCGACATTCATCTTGCCGGGGGTCGACTTGGCCAACGCGATCAGGTCGCGCGTGGTTTTGACCGGGGACTCGGGTTGCACCAGCACGCCGATGCTAAACGCGCCGATGGTAGTGACCATTTCAAAATCACGCAGCGTGTTGTACGGCAAGGACTTGAACATCGCTGCACTGACGGCGTTGGTATTGTTGAGCAGCATCAGCGTGTAACCGTCAGGCTCCGACTTCGCCACCACCTCGGCAGCAACAATGCCGCCGGCGCTGGGCCGGTTATCAACAATGACCTGCTGACCCATTTTCTCACTCATCTTCTGCGCCACCGCACGGGCAGTGATGTCGCCGACACCGCCGGGACCGAATGGCAGCACCAGCCGTATCGGCCGGCTGGGATAGTTCTGTGCGGATGCAAGGCCTGACGTCAGGGCGACGCCGATAATTGCCAGTTTCAGCAGGGATCTCATTGTTTCTCCATAAACATTGATGTCCGTCATGCAAAAAAATACTGCTTATTTTGCTGCCTTCGGCAGGTATTTCCCGTCGTAATCAACACGGAATTCTCCGTTCTTTACACCCTTGACGTTGCCGTCGCGCAGCCACTCCAGCGACGACTCGTGCAGCACCTTGTGCTGCTTCTCCCAGACCAGGAAATGCGACGCGCAGGCGACATCAAGGAATACCTTTTCCTTCGAAGCGATCTGTTCGTAAACCGTGCGCCGCTCGGCGAGCCGGTCGAATTCACCAACCACAACCAGCGTCGGCGATGTCACCTTCTGCGACAGTTCCTGCGTCCAGCCGAAGTTCGTTGCATTGCGTCCGCGCATCGCGCCGTCCTTGCCCCAGCTCTCCCCGACACGGTCCCATTGCATGATCGATTTCCACACCGCGTCCCGCACGCCCGGCTCGACCTGCCCCGGACAACGCACATCGGGATCCCAGCGCAGCCGCTCCATGTCGTCGCGGGTCTGCAACTGCAACGGAAATCCGGCAGCCGGCTTGTCGGGTATCGGCCCCTTGATCACCGGGCTCGGGGCGTAAAGCATTACGCGGTCGATCTTGCCCGGATTCTGCGAGACATAACCGCCGACACGCGGACCGCCGGCCGACCAGCCGATGATATGGATGCGATCCACCTTGTTGACCTTGCGCAGGTGATCGACCACGGCATCCATCTCCGCCCAGTCGTCGCGGATGGTATTGAAATCCTGGGCGTGATTCGCCGGGCAGCCGGCGCGCAGCGGTTTGCCGGTAATCAGATTCTGCTGCTTCGGATTGACGTTGCAGGGATCATCCATCATCGGCCGCGGTGAACCGCCGTAACCGGACAGGTCCATGGCATAAGTGTTGAATCCGGCATTCGCCAGATACGCCATCCAGTTGTAGTCTTTGTGATCGAGATCGAAGTCGGGCACCGTCGGCACTGTCGCGCCATGCACGAACAGCACCACCCTCCCGGTCATGTCCGCCCCCGGCTGCATCAAATTTGCCGGTGCTTTCTGGCGCACGAACAGGCCGACACGCTGCCCCTTGATCGGCTGCAGCGTCGATACATGCGGCACAAAATGATCGGTGGTGACCAATGCCGCCGAAGCACTGGATGACGGCGCTGATGCACAACCCTGAACCGCCGCAACGATTGCCGCTAAGGCCATAACGCAAGCTTTGTTACGCATAT
>JBILYA010000355.1:0-2981 GCA_044378065.1 Burkholderiales bacterium
GCGAACTGCTCGCACGCGTTGCACAGGACAAGGCAGCGCGGCAGCCGGTACAGGTCGGGGCTGTAAGCGCGCGGCAGTAACTTCAAGGCGGCTCGCGTAATGTGAACTGCCGCGCCGGATCAATCCTGCGCCTTGATATGATGCCCGCCTGTCTATTGAGGGAGCGTCATCGTGTCGGATCAAAGAGCGTTTGCCGGAGTCAAGGTGCTGGATCTCACCCGCGTGCTGGCCGGGCCGTTCTGTGCCTATCAGCTGGCCTTGCTGGGTGCGGAAGTCATCAAGATCGAGCCGCCGGGCAAAGGTGAAACCGTGCGCTGGCGTTCCGAAGCGGCTGATCCTTCCTTTGGCCAGCAGGGCCTGTCGCTGGGGTTCATGACCCAGTCATCGAACAAGCGTTTTCTGTCTCTGGACCTGAACTCGCAGGAAGGCCGCGACATTTTTCTGAAGCTTGCCGCCGAATGCGATGTGGTGGTGCAGAACCTGCGCAGCGGCTCCGCTGCCAAACGCGGCATCGATTACGAAGCAGTGAAGAAGGTCAATCCGGAAGTGATCTTCATGTCGATCACCGCCTACGGTAATACCGGACCGAAAAAGAAACACCCGGCCTATGACAGCGTGATCCAGGCCTGGTCCGGATTCATGAGCGTGACCGGCACTGAAGAAAGCGGTCCGCTGAAAGCCGGTCCGCCCATCATCGATTATTCAACCGGACTCGCTGCCGCCTATGCCGTATCCGCGGCGCTGTATCAGAAGCAGCGTACCGGCAAAGGCCAGTACATCGATCTGTCGATGCTCGACACCAACATCATCCTGATGGCGTCCGTGGTGACTGCCCACATGAACACCGGTTCGCTTCCGAAACAGGGCGGCAATGATGCGGCCAGCCGTTCGCCGGCATCGACCACCTTCAATACCGCCGAAGGACTGATTGCTTTTGCCATCAACGAAGAACACCAGCACCAGGGCCTGCTCAAGGTGCTGGGTCTGACCGCGCTGAACGACGATCCGCGTTTTGCCACGGGCCCGGCGAGGCGCGACAACATTCCGGCGCTGCGAGCCCTGATGCAGGAAAAGCTGATGACCCGTACGGCTGCAGAGTGGGAGCCGCTGTTCAATGAGGCCGGTGCGCCCGCCGGCCGCGTGCGCACGATTCCCGAATGCATGTCGGAAGCGCAGACCGAATCGCGCGGACTGTTCCATACCTTCCCGCCGTCGGTCACCGGTTTTGCGAAAGATCTCAAGGTGCCGCTGTCGCCTTTCAACTTTGCGCATGACGGACCGCGTGCCGATACCCCGCCGCGCAAGGTGGGTACTGACAGCGAGGCGATTCTCGGTGAACTCGGTTATGACGCCGGAACCATCGCCGCGTTGAAAGCGAAAAAAGTGATTTGAAGGGCAGGTTTTCGGCATGCCGATTGATCCGCTGGTTCTGACTTTCGCGCTCGGTGTCGCTGCGAGGCTGGCGCGATCGGATTTGCGTTTTCCGGAACCGGTATACGAGGCGCTGTCGATTTACCTGCTGTTGGCAATCGGCCTCAAAGGCGGTGTTGAACTCTCTCGCCAGCCCTTGTCGCATGTCGCGTTGCCTGCTTTGTTGACCGTAGTTGCCGGTTTTGTGCTGCCGTTCATCCTGTTCCCGGTGCTGCGGCATGTGGTCGGCCTTGCGCGCAGCGATGCCGCCAGTGTCGCTGCGCACTACGGTTCTGTTTCCGTGGTGACCTTCGCCATCGCAACGGCTTATCTGCAACAGCGCGGCATTGCGGCGGAGTCGTTCATGCCGGTGCTGCTGGCACTGATGGAGGCGCCGGGAATCATCGCTGGCGTGATCCTGGCGCGTACCGGCGGGACAACCGGTGCGCCGGTGTTTCGTGAGGTCGCGGCCAACAAGGGGATTGTGCTGCTGGCCGGCGGCATCGTCATCGGCTGGGTCGTCGGCGGCGACGGTTATGCGCCGCTCAAACCGCTGTTCGGCGATCTTTTCCGCGGTCTTCTCGCCTTGTATCTGCTGGAACTGGGTTTGGTGGTCGGCGGGCGATTTGCCGATCTGCGCCGGGCCGGTATGAGATTGGTGACCTTTGCCGTGATCACGCCGCTGGTGATGGGCGCGACGGGTGTGACGCTGGGCGCAGCATTGCTCGGGCTGTCCGCTGGCGGTGCAATGCTGTTCGGCGTACTGCTGGCGAGCGCTTCCTATATTGCCGCACCGGCAGCGATGCGCATGGCGGTGCCTGATGCCAATCCGGCGCTGGGCATTTCGGCGGCGCTGGCCGTGACCTTTCCATTCAATGTTTTCATCAACATACCGCTGCTCACGCTGTTGGGAGGAATGTCATGAACGTGACCACGCATCGCCGCTGCCAGCTGACCGTGATTGCCGAATACGTGCTCGAAGAAAAACTGATTGTTCTGGCCGGACAGCTCGGCGTGCACGGCTATACCGTGCACGAGGTTCGCGGGGGGAGTTTTGCGGCGGATGGCGAACGCCGGCGAGAAGGTGCGGGCGAAACCGATCGCACCATTGAGATCAAGATGATTTGTGAGCGTGCTGTTGCGGAGAATGTTGCGCAGCAGGTTCTGCGGCAGTTCGCCGGAAATTTTTCGGTGAGGGTGCTGCTGTCCGAAGTTGAAATTTTCAGGCCCGGTAAGTACTAGCGCGTAACGCGTCGGATGCTCTGGAGCATCAGACGGCGGATTTCACGTTCTCCGGTTGCATGGACTACCTGTCTTAGCTACGGGTGGCCGGTAAGCAGCGCGCGCTTCAGGTCGGGATCGACGGGGCGCTGGCCCAGCCAGATGCGGAGCAGGGCGCGATACAGTTCGCGGCCGGATATGGGCAACCCCACAGGATGTCCGTTCATGACGACCTGCGAGCCTTTCTCCGGCAGATAGTCGAGCGCAACGGTCGCCCCTTTTTTTGCGATGCCCAACGGCCTCATGGTTGCGGCCAGCGCATCGGCCGAAGCTTTTATCGCTGCGAATTC
>JBILYA010000033.1:0-11647 GCA_044378065.1 Burkholderiales bacterium
GAATTCTAACCTACGCAGTGCGTTACAGCCCCGTTACTGCGCTTCAATGCCGGCGGCGCGTACGACTTGAATCCATTTCTGGATTTCGGCGCGGTTGAACTTGTCGTGGACATCCGGCGTGCTGCCATTGGGTTCGGCGCCCTGTTCGAGCAGCGTCTTGCTGACCTTGGGATCCTTCAGCGCCTGGATCAGCGCGGCATTGACCCGGTCAACCACGGCTTTGGGCGTGTTGGCGGGACCGAACATCGAGAACCCGCTGGACACAATGAAATCCTTCATGCCCTGTTCGATCATGGTCGGAACCGTCGGTGCTGCCGGTGAGCGTTTTTCGCCGGTCTGCGCGATCATGCGCAGCCGGTTGGAGGCGACATAGGGCACGGCCGCCGGCATGCTCGGAAACTGCATCTGGATGTGGCCGCCGACGAGGTCGGTCATCGCCGGGCCGCTGCCCTTGTAGTGCACGCCAGTGAGCTTGATCTTGGCCGTCGAGATCAGCAGTTCCGCAGAGAGGTGGCCCACGGTGCCGATGCCGGCAGTCGAGTAGAAAATGTCGTTGGGCCGTACTTTGGCCAGTGCGACGAATTCCTTGAGGTTTTTCGGCGGCAGCGAGGGGTGGAGCACGAATGCGGTTGGCACATCGGCGACGATGCCCATGGGTGTGAAATCCCTGACAGAGTCGTAGGGCAGTTTTTTGACCATCGAAGGATTGATGGTGTGGCCCGCCGAGGCCATCAGCAACGTGTAGCCATCGGGCGGTGCGCGCATGACGATTTCGGTGCCGATTGCGCCGCCCGCGCCGCCGCGGTTGTCGATGATGATCTGCTGGCCGAGGATTTCCGCCATTTTCGGCGCGAAGATGCGGCCGATGATGTCGGTGTTGCCACCAGCGGCGAACGGAATCACCATGCGGATTGTCCGCGCAGGATAGTTTTGCGCCAGCGCCGTGCAGTTTGCTGCGATCAGGGCAATGGCTGCTGCGATCCGCAATCGGTTCGATTTCATCGGCTTCTCCTCAATGTCGCTGCTTGCCCGGCGGGCCGCAGACGATTAGTTGATCTGCGGCCAGTTTACCAATTCCTGAGCCGGTCGCGCAGCCGTTTGCGCAAGGTCCAATTCGTGGCAATTCACCGGGTTGCAAGGGCGCCGCGGAGTAGAATCCAAGGATTGCAGCCGCAGGACCGCGGCAAATCCGGAGATCGATAAATGAGCGCCAAACGCATGACCATCATGGGCACCCGGCACGTTGTTGCCGCCGGCCATTACCTGGCCGCCCACGCGGCCTTTGAAATCCTCGAGGCGGGCGGCAACGCCATCGACGCCGGCGTTGCGGCCGGGCTGGCGATCGGGGTGCTGCAGACCGAAAAGGTCAATATCGGCGGCGTCGCGCCCCAGATCATTTTTACGGCAAAAGACCGCAAGGTGCATTCGATCGACGGCCTCGGTGTGTGGCCGCAGGCGATCACACCGGATTACTTCATGAAAAAGCACGCTGGCAAGATTCCGCCGGGCATTGAGCGTTGTGTGGTACCCGCGGCTCCAGACGCATGGATTACCGCGCTGTCACGTTTCGGTACGATGAGTTTCGGCGAGGTCGCCAGCGCCGCGATCCGTTTTGCCAGTGAAGGTTTCCCGATGTATCCGCTGATGGCGGACTTCATCGGCAGCAACGTCGATAATTATTCGCGCTGGCCGTCGAGCAAAAAAGTGTATCTGCCGGGCGGCAAGGCGCCGGTGCCGGGCAAGGTGTTTGTGCAGTCCGATCTCGGGCGCACGCTGAAGTATATGGTCGATGAAGAGCGGCGCGGCAAACGCAAAGGCCGCAAGGCCGGTCTGCAGGCGGCGCGTGATGCCTTCTACAAGGGGGATATCGCGCAAGCTGTCACCAAATGGATCGGCCAGCAGGGTGGCCTGATGCGTTATGACGACTTTGCCAACTTCAAGGTCAATTTTGAACCGACGGTGCAGTCGAAGTTCGGCAACATCGAACTGCATGCCTGTGGTCCATGGTCGCAGGGCCCGGCCTTGCCGATGGCGCTGAACATCCTCAAGGGTTACGACCTGAAGGCGATGGGTCACAACACGCCGCAATACATCCACGTCGTTACTGAAGCGCTGAATCTCGCGTTTGCCGACCGTCACCATCATTTCGGCGATCCCAAGTTCGTCGACGTGCCGCTGAAAGGCCTGCTGTCGGAGAAATATTCAGCATGGCGCCGTTCAATGATCAGTCCCGACAAGGCCTGGCCGGAAATGCCGCCGGCGGGGGATCCGAAAACGCTGTCGGCGCTGAAGAACATCTGCATGCCGGTGCCGCAGAAGGATGAAGCACCGGGCCCCGGCGACACGTCCTATCTGTGCGTGATCGACCGCCACGGTAATGCCTTCTCGGCAACGCCTTCGGATGGCTCCGACAAGACGCCGATCATTCCGGGTGTGGGCATTCTGTGTTCGGGCCGCGGCACGCAGTCCTGGGCCGATCCTTCGCATCCGTCGTCGGTGGCGCCGGGCAAGCGGCCGCGGCTGACGCCGAATCCGGCGCTGGCGCTGAAAAACGGCCATGCCTATATGCCTTTCGGTACGCCGGGCGGCGATGTTCAGATCCAGGCAATGATCCAGGTATTCCTGAACATCAATGTATTCGGCATGGCGGTGCAGGATGCGGTCGAAGCGCCGCGCTTCGCCAGCTACAGCTATCCCGGCTCCTTCGAGCCGCACGCCTATTTCCCCGGCCGCCTGTATCTGGAGTCGCGCATCGACAAGAGCACCGGTGATGCGCTGGCGGCGATGGGACACAAAATCTACTGGTGGGACGACATGACCTGGCTGGCCGGTTCGGTGTGCACCATCGTGAACGATTTCAAACAGGGCGTGCTGCACGGCGGTGCTGATCCGCGGCGTCCGGCTTACGTGCTGGGCTGGTAAGCAATGGCACGAATGCTGCTCCGGATGACAGCTCCGGAATCAACCGGCTGAACTGGAGAATGCAAATGATCAAACCCTGTACTTCGATTTGCGCGACAGCGCTGCTTGCTGCCTTGCTGCCCCTGACCGGCCTTGCGGCTTCGACCTATCCCGACCGGCCGGTGCGCCTGATTGTCGGTTTTCCGCCGGGCGGTGCTGCCGATATTCTCGCGCGCGTTTCCGCACAGCAACTGTCGGAGCGCCTCGGGCAGCAGGTGGTGGTGGACAATCGTGGCGGCGCCGGCGGTCTGATTGCGACGGAAACAACCGCCAGGGCGAATGCCGACGGCTACACGCTGCTGTTTTCATCGATCCCGCATGTGATCAATCCGCACCTTTATAAAAAGGTGTCATACGACGCGTTGAAGGACTTCGCGCCGATTGTGCAGTTTGTTGCGGTGCCGCTGATGATGGCTTCGAGCAATGTATTGCCCGCGCAGTCGGTGAAGGATCTGATTGCGTATGCCAAGGCGAATCCCGGCAAGCTCAACTACGGATCGGCCGGTAACGGCTCATCGAGCCATCTCGCGGTGGAGTTGTTCAAATCGATGGCGGATATCCGTATGGACCACATCCCGTACAAAGGTACCGGCCCGCTGATCACCGACATGCTGGCCGGACAGATCGGCGTGACCATTGCCAGTGCGGTGCCTTTGGCGCCGCATGTGCGTTCGGGAAAATTGCGTGGTCTCGGCGTCACTGGACCGAAACGCTCGCCGGCTTTCCCGACGATCCCGGCGATTGCGGAGACGGTGAAAGGTTATGAAGTCATCAACTGGTTTGGCATTTTTGCGCCGGCTGGAACGCCGAAGGCGCTGACCGCACGGATCAATGCGGTGTTGAACGAAGCACTGCATGCGCCGGAACTGGTCAAGATGCTGCAAGCACAGGGTGCTGATGCGGTTGGGGGCAGCGCGGAAGAATTCGAGCGCGTAGTGCGCGCTGATCACGCCAAGTGGGGACGCGTGGTGAAGGAGTCGGGTGCGCGAGTCGATTGATCTGCAGCCGGCTCCGGCCGGCGGATTCAAGGGGGAGAAAGTATGTATAAAAAATCATTAAAAAACAAATGCTTGTGTAACGCCGTCACGGCTCTGATGCTGACGACAACGGCGGCAGTGGCGCAGGCTCAGGATGCTGCGGCGAATTATCCGAACCGCACCATCCGCTACATCGTCGGCTACACGCCCGGCGGCACCTCGGACATGCTGGCGCGTGCAGTCGGGCAGAAACTGGCGGCGGCCTGGGGCCAGCAGGTTATTGTTGATAACCGCCCCGGCGCCGGCACCAACATCGGTACCGAACTCGGCGCGCGGGCGCCGGCAGACGGATACACGCTGTTCATGCCGACCGTCGCCAACGCCATCAACCCGACGCTGTATCCGAAACTCGGCTACGACATGTTGAAGGATTTTGCCTACGTCACCAATTTCGCACGGGTGCCGGGCATTGTCGTTGTGCATCCTTCTTTGCCTGCGAAAAACGCCAAGGAACTGATCGCGATTGCCAAGGCCAATCCGAATGCGCTGCGCCACGGTTCCACCGGCATCGGCAGTCCGCATCACCTCGCCGGCGAAATCTTCAAGACCATGGCGGGCGTGAAGATGGTGCATGTGCCGTACAAGGGCGCGACGCCGGCAATCTCCGACATCATTGCCGGGCATATTGAAGTCTATTTCGGTGCGATGGTGTCGACGCTGCCGCATGCACGGTCCAACCGCCTGCGTGCGCTGGGCGTAACCAGCCTCAAGCGGGTTGATGCTGCCAAAGACATTCCCACGCTGGATGAGCAAGGCCTGAAAGGGTACGAAACCGGTTCATGGTTCGGTATGGCGGTGCCGACCGGCACGCCGCAGGGCATCATCACCAAACTGCATGCAGAGTCGACCAAAGCGCTGCAGGCGCCGGATCTGCGTGACCGCATGATTGCCGAAGGCGCTGAATTCGTTGGTGACACGCCGGCGCAGTTCACCGCCTACATTCGCAGCGAACTGGATAAATGGGGCAAGGCCGTCAAAGCCTCGGGAGCAAAAGTAGATTGAACGACAGTCGAATGAGCAACACTGAAACACTGCCGGACCCGCGTGAGAACGTTTCCACTGCAACCCATCCCTTGATTCATGCCGCGGCACAGGCCGACGATGTCGCGCTGCGTACGGCGCTGCAACAGGCGCTGGAAACGGGTGACGACACCGGCATCCGCACTGCACTGGCCGTACAGCCGCCGGCGCGCGCACAACGCGTGGCGCGAATGCTGGCCGCCGCGCTCGACGCCAATGGCGAGGGTATCGGTCTGCGATTTTTTGCCATTCCGCTGGTGATCGTCGCCGGTGCGCGCAAACCCTGCACGGTGCAGGGCGCGCTGCCCGAAGTACATGTGCTGCGCGGATTGCTCGAGCAGCACGGCGCAGTCGGCGTCACACGTAACTTCGGCCTTGGCAATGCGCTGGTCAGCGCCGAAGCGCTGGATGCACTCTCGCCGTCGGCGCTGTGGAGTGCCGCGGCCGATCCGTCGCAACGTGCGCCGCTCGATACTTTGCAACCTGAACCTATCAATGTTGCCGGCAGCCGCGAACAGGTCCACTTGCGGTTCATCACCGGCGCCGGCATCACGCCGCAGCATTTGCCGTCCTTCCTTGAATCCGCCTCGAACATCGGCACCTGGGGCATGGCAATGACCAAGGAACTCGCGCGCCAGCTCGCCCAGTCCGGCCTCGAAATCCTGCCGATGCCGCGTCCGCCGCAGCCTTTGCTCACGGCAGCACACGCCGGCCGCCGCGCCCAGCTTGAAGCCGCGCTGAGCTTGTTTCTCGGCAACACGCTGCGCAAATTCCGCATGGCCGTCGGCGATCCCGAAGCCGTGCTGTCGGCGCACAAACTCGACAGCGGCGCCGGCGAACTGCGGCTGAGCCTGAGCACGCCGTTTGATGACTCATTGTTCGAAGGATTTGCCTGGCCGCTGCAGCCGCAGGATGACGCGGCTGAAGTCTCGCAACTGTTTCAGACGGTGTTGGGCGAATGCCGTGTGCCGTCGGTGACGGTGCTGAAGCAGGTGTTGCCGGAGCGTTTGCCGGGCGGGTCGGTGTTTGTTGCGGGGCGTATGCTCGAAAGTCTTTTGCCGACCCAGCATTGAATCGAGCGTTCCAGTCAGCGATTTGTTCTCAAGCTGTTACAGTGCGCGCCATGAAGCCTTATGCCGCACTGAATCCCGAACTCATCCTCGACGCCATCGAATCCTGCTGCGGCCTGCGCTGCGATGGCCGCTTGCAGGGGCTGAACAGTTACGAAAACCGCGTCTACCAGGTGTGGCTGGAGAGCGGCGTGTCGGTGGTCGCCAAGTTCTACCGGCCGCAGCGCTGGAGCAGTGCGGCGATTCAGGAAGAGCATGATTTTGCCGCGGAACTCGCGGCGCGCGAGCTGCCGGTGGTGGCGCCGCTGGTGTTCAACGGCCGTACGCTGCACGAACACGGTGGCTTCCAGTTTGCGCTGACGCCGCGCCGCGGCGGGCGCACGCCGGAGCTGGATGATCCGGAGACCTTGCAGTGGATGGGGCGCTTTATTGCGCGCATTCATGCGGTGGGGCAGACCAAACCGTTTGAACATCGTCCGACGCTGGACATTGAATCTTTCGCTTACGAGCCGGTGCAGTTCGTGCTCGACAGCGAATTTGTGCCAGATGATCTTTACGACACCTATGCCAGTGTTGCAGAGGACGTCGTCGAACGTATCGAGCGGCGCTGGGCCGATGCCGGCGCGTTGCGTCAGATCCGGTTGCACGGCGACTGCCATGCCGGCAATGTGCTGTGGACCGACGAGGGCCCGCATTTTGTCGACCTCGACGATGCGCGCATGGGCCCGGCGGTGCAGGATTTGTGGATGTGCCTGTCAGGTGACCGCAAGTCGCAGCAGACGCAGCTGATATCGGTTCTTGAAGGTTATTCCGAGTTTCGCGAGTTTGATGCGGCTGAACTGATGCTGATTGAGGCGTTGCGTACCTTGCGCATCGTTCATTACGCCGGCTGGCTGGCGCGGCGCTGGGACGATCCTGCCTTTCCGGCGAGTTTTCCGTTTTTCAACACCCAGCATTACTGGCAGGATCACATCCTGTCGCTGCGTGAGCAGGCGGCGGCGCTGGATGAGCCGCCGTTGCGATGGTTAGGGTGATTGCCGCTCCGAGCGTGTATCGTAGCTATCTATTTGTTTTTATTTATATATTTTACAAATGAAGACGGATCTGAAAATCGGCATTGTCCTTGGCGCGGGGTCAGCCCGCGGCTGGGCGCATATCGGCGTGCTCCGCGCGCTGGAACAGGCGGGCATCCGGCCGCAGATCGTCTGCGGTGCATCGATCGGGGCGCTGGTCGGTGCGGTTTACGCCAACGGCGGCCTGGATGCGCTGGAAGAGTGGGTGTTGAGCCTGACCTGGCGCAAAGTGCTGGGTTTTTTTGACATCAGCTTCAACGGCGGGTTTCTCAAGGGCGCGAAGCTGATCAGTTATCTCCACGACAACCTGCTCGAAACCGAAGTGGAAGAGCTGGCTTTGCCTTTTGGCGCAGTCGCCACCGATCTGCGAAGCGGTCGCGAAATCTGGCTGCGCGAAGGTCGCGCCGTCGATGTGGTGCGTGCTTCCATCGCGCTGCCGGGATTATTTACGCCTTGCGAACGCGACGGGCATCTGCTGGTTGACGGTGCGCTGGTCAATCCGGTGCCGGTGTCGTTGTGCCGGGCGATGGGTGCAGATTTTGTCATCGCGGTTGATCTGGGTTCCGGCCTCGCCGGTCGGCATGTGCGCAGTACCGAAAAAAGCCGTGAGCCGAATATGATCGAGGTGCTGACGGAAAGCATCAACATCATGCAGGTGCGGATTACCCGCAGCCGACTCGCCGGTGAACCGGCGGATGCGCTGATCATGCCGCGGCTGGGGGATATGGGCTCACTGGATTACCACCGGGCGGCGGAATCCATTGAAGAAGGTCGGCTGGCGACGGAGCTGATGCTGCCGCAAATCAAGCAGCTGCTCGGCCGCTGAGCGTGGTGCTACCGGTCAGGGAATGCCCAGCGCGTCCTTGACGTGGCGGAGCAGGGCTTCCGCCTTGATCGGTTTGTTCAGATAGCCGGTGGCACCGTAGGCCAGCGCGGCGACGATGTCGTCGCGTTCGGCGCGTGCGGTGACGACGATGATCGGCGTGTCTTTCAGCTCGTTGTGTTCACGGAACTTGCCCAGCAGGTCGAGACCGACGGCATCGGGCAGGTCGACGTCCATGATGATCAGGTCGGGCAGGGGCTTTTTGCCCAGTGCAGCGACGATTTCCGCTTTGGTGCCGGCGCCGCGCACATCAAAACCGCCGAGCATCATGCCGCGTGCGGTTTCCAGTGCTTCTGCTTCATGACCGTCGATAACCAGTACAACATGTTTCCCGCCGGCGCCACCGCGCGGTACCAGCGGCCGGCCCGGACGGTTGACGATGCTGATCTGATAACCGGCTTTCAGGCGGCGTGCACCGGAGATCGTGCCTTCGGCCATCTTCAGTTGATGGATCGTCGGTTCTTTCGGTTTTTCATTGAACAGATTTTCCAGGGACCCGGCCAGAGCCGCTGGTTTTGGCTTGGATGCCACCGGTTCGGCCGGGAGTGCTTCAACATAGCCGTCAAGGGCGAGATGGGCGAGCGCAGCGTCAAGATCGCCCGCCTTGGGAAATTTGATGCGCAGGCTTTCGGCGGATGCTTTTGAACCCACGGCGGCCAGCAGGCCTTTCATGCCGGGTTTCAGGACGCCGGGCTTGGCGGCGACTTCGGCGTCGCCTTTGGCGGTGGTGCGATAAACGGTTTTTGCAGTCATTTTCGCTTTAGATTCTTATTTCTGAATGCCGACATGATGCCGTGATCGGCAATGTCATGGCGCGGAAGTTACCGGAAGGTCAGAACGTCAAATTCTGTGTAGGTTCCCTGTCTGGTGATCTGCTTCGGTATTGTTCCGATATGCCCTGATTTTACTGCAATGCGCTGACAGTCGTGCAGCAGAGCGGCGCATCGTACACTCCGGACATGGACCAATGGAATTCCACCTTTGCTGAAGACCGGCCGCCACTGCTGTTGTTGCGCGAAGCGGCGGCAAAAATAAGCGGTGAGGACTGGCCGGACCTTGTTGCGCTGCAGCGCCTGCTTGATGATGCGGGTGTCCGTGTCGCGTCGGGTCTCCCGCTGCGCCTGGTGCCTGCCGGCGGCCAGGTGTCTTACGAACGCCGTGTGTTCGAAAGTGCGGAACTTGAATGCCGGGAGTACAACTGGCACGACCTGTTCAATGTGCTCGCATGGCTGGCCTTTCCTCAGTCCAAGGCTGCACTCAACGCCCGCCATCAAGCGGCCTGGAAGACCGATGCCGGAGCCGGCCGTGGTGCCGTGCGCGATGCACTGACGCTGTTTGATGAGAGTGGTTTGGTGGTGCTGTCCGCCAGGCCGGATCTGCTGCAACTGATCCGTGATTTCCGCTGGAAGCCGTTGTTCTGGGAGCGGAGGGATGCGGTGATCAGTGTCATGCACTTTTTGCCATTCGGTCATGCGCTGTGTGAAAAGATGCTGTCTCCCTATCGCGGAATGACCGGACACGCGCTGCTGCTGGAGGTTGATACGGAAACGCTGGCCTTGCCGATGACGGAACTGCTGAGCCGGGTTGACGGAAAACTCGCTGAACTTCTCGCTGATCCGCAGGCCTTGCAGACGACTCGTCAGCTGGCACCGCTGCCGGTGCTGGGCGTGCCGGGCTGGTGCAGTGACAATGTCCGTGCCGACTATTACGACGATACCGGTTATTTTCGCGCCGGCCGCAGTTCGCGGCGGGCTGCCTCCAACTCAGGGACCAAAACAGAATGATTGCCTTGCTGCAGCGGGTGAGTTCGGCCGGTGTTGTTGTGGATGGAGAAACCGTGGGTGCCATTGAGCGCGGTCTTCTGGTTCTGGTGGGCGTGGAGTCCGGCGATACCGAGGCCGTGGCCGACCGCTTGCTGGAGCGGCTGCTTAACTACCGCGTTTTCAGCGACGCAGACGGCAAAATGAATCTGTCGGTGCGCGATATCGGCGGTGGTGTGTTGCTGGTGCCGCAATTCACGCTGGCAGCGGATACCCGCAAAGGCTTGCGGCCGAGTTTTTCCAGTGCGGCGCCGCCGGCGCAGGGGCGGATGCTTTTTGATTACCTGTTGAAGCGGGCGCAGGCTGCGCACGCACCGGTCGGGCAGGGCCGTTTCGGCGCCGACATGAAGGTCACATTGACCAATGACGGTCCGGTGACGTTCTGGCTGCAGGTCGGCGCCCGAGCTTAAGGTAATATCGCGGCGGCCGCTGCCACTTGTGAATGGCGGCGTCCTAAATAATTATTTAATATTCAAAGACTTATATTTTTTCTTTGGCGGTTTGCCGGGACTTGAACTTGCGCCTTCCGCCATCATCTAACGTCCGTGTTCAACCTTTCGGGGATTCGATAAACCTATGAAACGCGTTTTTCTGCTGATCGTTACCAACTTCGCGATACTCGCGGTGCTCAGCGTGACCATGCAGTTGCTGGGTATTGATCGCGCGCTGACCAATGAAACCGGCCTCAATCTGCAGGGGCTTCTGGTGTTCGCCGCGATGTTCGGTTTCGGCGGCGCGTTCATTTCGCTGTTCATTTCGAAATGGATGGCCAAGCGGTCGACCGGCGCCCATGTCATTGAAGTTCCCGCCAACATGACCGAGCGCTGGCTGGTCGATACCGTACGGCGCCAGGCCGAGCGCGCCGGCATCGGCATGCCGGAAGTGGCGATTTACGATGCGCCCGACGTCAACGCGTTTGCCACCGGCTGGAACCGCAACGACGCGCTGGTCGCGGTCAGCACCGGCCTGCTCAACAACATGTCGCAGGAAGAAGCCGAAGCCGTGCTCGGCCATGAAGTCAGCCATATCGCCAATGGCGACATGGTGACGCTGACGCTGATCCAGGGCGTGGTCAACACCTTTGTCATTTTCATCTCCCGCGTGATCGGCTACATCGTTGACCGCGTGCTGTTGAAGAACGAAAAAGGCGAAGGCATGGGATTTTTTGTGGCCACGATGATCGCTGAAGTGGTGCTGGGTGTGCTGGCCAGCATGGTGGTGGCGTGGTTCAGCCGCCAGCGCGAATTCCGCGCCGATGCCGGCGGCGCTTCGCTGGCCGGTCGGGAGAAGATGATCGCGGCGTTGGAGCGGCTCAAAGTCAACCACGAGCAGACCGCCCTGCCTTCGTCGATTTCGGCTTTCGGCATTTCCGGCGGTGGCGCGATGATGAAGCTGTTCATGTCGCATCCGCCGCTGGATGAACGCATCGAGGCGCTGCGCAACGCGCGCTGACCTGCGGCTTCAGCAATAAAAAAAGCCCGCGTCGAAAGACGCGGGCTTTTGTTTTGCAGCGTCCGGTCAGGGCCGCAGCAGGGGGTCGCGGATACTGCCGGTAATGCCGAGGCTGCCACGGGCGACAACCAGGCCTTTGGAGCCCAATTCCGCGTTCAGCCGTCCGGCGATGGAGCCGTCTCCACCGACATTGATTGCGCCGTTGGCGTTGAGCGGACCCGAGGTCATTTGCAACTGCTTGTAGCTGTATCGCCCGGTGTTGATGCTGACTGATCCGGTCAGGGTGTCGAACTTGGTTTTTCCGCCGCGGGTGCCGCCGGCAGCGGGCGAC
>JBILYA010000356.1:0-2968 GCA_044378065.1 Burkholderiales bacterium
TGCCTACATTGTTCACGCTGAAATTCCCGGCGTGAAAAAAGAAGATATCCACGTCACCATCGACAACGAACAGGTTGCGATCAGCGCGGAAACCCGCAATCAACGTGAAGTGAAAGAGGGCGAACGCGTGCTGCGTGCCGAACGTCACTACGGCAAGGTCTACCGCGCATTCACGCTGGCTCAGGCGGTCGATGAAGAGAAATCGCTAGCCCGTTATAACGACGGCGTGCTGGAACTGACGCTGCCGAAAAAGACGGCCGCCGCCAGCAAGCGTCTGACGATCAACTAAGAACCGGACCCCGGCTCGAAAGCGGCACCCTCCGGCGCCCACCCCCGGCGCCCGCCGCAGGGCGGCAGGTCGAAAGACCTGCCGCCCTTTTTTTGGCTCAGGTAGAATGAGTGAACCCTCACATCTGTTCCGAAAACCTGACCTCTGCGATCACGCGCCATGCCACTTTCCGCCTCTACCGCCGCCAGCAAAGCCAAGACCCTCGCCGAAGCATTGCCGTACATCCAGCGTTTCCACGGCAAGACCATTGTCGTCAAATACGGCGGCAACGCGATGACCGATCCCGCGCTGAAGGAAGGTTTCGCACGCGACGTGGTGCTGCTGAAAGTGGTGGGCATGAATCCGGTGATCGTGCACGGCGGCGGTCCGCAGATCGATGACCTGCTCAAACGCGTCGGCAAGAAGGGCGAATTCATCCAGGGCATGCGTGTCACCGACGCCGAAACCATGGATGTCGTTGAAATGGTGCTCGGCGGTCAGGTCAACAAGGACATCGTCAACCTGATCAACCGCTGCGGCGGCAAGGCTGTCGGGCTGACCGGCAAGGATGGCGGCCTGATTCGTGCGCGCAAGATGATGGTGCGCGGCGGTGCAGGTAATGACGAAATGGTCGACATCGGTCAGGTCGGCGAAGTCGAAAGCATCGATCCGGCCATCGTCAATCTGCTGCATACCCAGGACTTCATTCCGGTGATCGCGCCGGTAGGCGTCGGCGCCAACGGCGAGTCGTACAACATCAATGCCGATCTGGTCGCGGGCAAGGTGGCCGAGATTCTCAAGGCGGAGAAGCTGATCGTGCTGACCAACACCGCCGGCGTGCTCGACAAGAACGGCAATCTGCTGACCGGGCTGACTGCGCGCAAGGTCGATGAACTGTTTGCTGACGGCACCATTCACGGCGGCATGCTGCCGAAGATCGGTTCTGCGCTGGAGGCGGTGAAAAACGGCGTCAACACCTGCCACATCATCGACGGCCGCGTAGAACACGCGCTGCTGCTCGAGATCCTCACCGATGAAGGTGTGGGTACGCTGATCAAGCGCCGCTGACGGCCTGACGCCAGCGTCATGACCGGCAATGTCGCCTGGATCTTCGATCTCGACAACACACTGCACAACGCCACGCCGCATATCTTTCCGCACATCAATCGCGCGATGACGGCTTACCTGCAGCAGCATCTGCATCTCGACGAAGCCGAAGCCGGCGCGCTGCGCCGCCGCTACTGGCAGCGTTACGGCGCGACGCTGCTCGGGCTGATCAAGCACCACGACACCGATCCGGCGCATTTTCTGTGGCATACCCACCAGTTCCCGGATCTCAAACGCATGGTTGTGCGCGAACCGCAGCTGCGCCACGTGCTGCAGCGCCTGCGCGGGCGCAAGTTTCTGTTTTCCAATGCGCCGGTGCACTATGCCCGCGCCGTGCTGCGCGTACTCGGCATTACCGACCTGTTCGAGGCGGTGTTTTCCATCGAGACGGTGGGATTCCGGCCCAAGCCCGACGCCTACGGATTCCTGCGTTTGTGCCGCGCGCATCACCTGCGCCCGCGCCGCTGTATCATGGTCGAAGACTCGCTGGAAAACCTGCGCACCGCGAAACGGCTGGGGATGAAGACCGTTTGGGTATCGCAGGCGGAGCGGGCGCCCGGTTATGTCGACCGACGCATTACCGGAATCACTGATCTTTCCATTCACGCAGCATCACTGTACTGAGGACGGCATGGCACGCAGCGGAGAACGCAAGACCCAGATCCTGCAGACGCTCGCCCAGATGCTTGAAGGCCCTTCGGCCGAACGCATCACCACCGCGGCCCTGGCCGCGCGCATCGGCGTATCGGAAGCGGCGCTGTACCGGCACTTCAAGGGCAAGGCCGACATGTTTGCCGGACTAATCGATTTTGTCGAAGACACCCTGTTCACGCTGATCAACAAGATCACCAGCGACGAGCAGAGTGGTCTGCGCCAGGCTGAAGCCATCATCGGCATGCTGCTCGGATTCGCACAGAAAAACCGCGGCATGACGCGGGTGCTGATCGGCGATGCGCTGGTCACCGAGGACAATGCATTGCAGACACGCATCAACCAGATCCATGACCGCCTGGAGGCCGCACTGAAACAGGCGCTGCGTTTTGCCGCGACGCGCGGCGAAATCGCCGCCGATGTCGAGCCCGCTGCGGAAGCCAACGCACTGATGAGTTTTGTCGCCGGACGCTGGCATCAGTATGCCAAGAGCGGATTCCGCCGCGACCCCGCGGAATTCTGGCAGCAGCAGTGGAAGCAGCTGACCGCCGGCGTTATCGCCTGACCTTCATCGCTTTAACAGCCTTCACGCTTCAACAGCCTTCATTGTCACCGGAGACCCAGCCATGACCCAGATTACGACACAGCACCTGGCACAACTGATGATCGGCGTGGCCCGGTCGCAGCTCGCCGTGGTCGATTCCGTCGAGAACATGAAGGCCGGATTCAAGTTCACCCACGTCCGGCCGACACTGGAAACCGCATCGCGCATCCGCTCCAATCACGCGGAGACGCTGGCTGATTTTCCGTCGCGGCTGCTGCTGCAGATGCTCGGCCGCAATCCACCCGATCTCGAGCGTGTCGCGCGCGAACTGGAACACCTGATCAGTGGGGAAAGCACGACGCCTTCGCGTGAAGTGCTGGCGGCCGAAACCGCGCCGG
>JBILYA010000357.1:0-2957 GCA_044378065.1 Burkholderiales bacterium
GACCCTGAGCATCGATGAATTCACCGACTACATCCGCAAGGACATCGAGAAGTGGCGCAAGGTGGTCAAAGCCGCCAACATCCAGATCGACCGCTGAACAATCCCGTTAAGGAAAATCCATGTCCGACCACTCCAGCCTGCCCATCGCCCGGGTCCATGCCGCCATGCAGGCGATGACCGACAAGGCCATGCAAACACCCGACGACGTGGTTGCCATCGCCATTGTCGACAGCACCGGCAACCTGCTCGCCTACACGCAGACCGGCCCGCTGCGGCTGTTCAGCCGCCGCCACGCCATCCGCAAGGCTTATACGGCAGCAGTCATGGCCACCGATACCGGGACCAACGGCCTGAAGCTGAAGGAACAGGGTCGCAGCATCAGCGAGATGGGCGATCTGCAGTTAACGGGCATGCAGGGCGGACTGGTGATCAAAAAAGACGGCGCGCTGCTCGGCGGCATCGGCGTCGGGGGTTATAACGGCGGACACCTCGATGAGGCGCTGGCGAAAATCGGCCTCGACGTATTGATGCGCCAGCAGTAATCCCCGCGTTGCGGCCTAGTGGTTCCAGGCCACCCGGACCGCCAGCACCTCACCCCGCGCACACTCCTGATCACCGGCATACAGTGAACAGGTAATGCGTGTTTTTTTCGGGCCGGCTTCAACCACCTTCGCGCGCAGCGTCAGCGGCTGATCAATCGGCGTCGGTTTCAGGTAGTCGACTTTCATCGACGCCGTTGCGTACCAAAGCTGGGGCTGGGAACCGATGGCACGGCCTTCGCGGCGATAGGCATCGGCGAATGCGGTGCAGATGCAGTGGCAGTCGATCACCGTGCCGATGATGCCGCCATTCAGCACATCGGTCGGCCCGGCCATGTGGAAGGGCTGCGGCGTAAACGTCGAAACCGCTTCCTCACCTTCCCAGTAACTTTTGATGCGCAGTCCCTGTGCGTTATGCGGCCCGCAACCGAAACAGTGGTTGTCGGGGATCTGGTCCTGAAACGCGGGTTCTTTCACGCCGCTTCCGGTTCGCGCAGCGCCACCGTCGTTGAATCGTAGCCATACACCCACGACGGATCCGTTTTTCCCTTCAGCCAGGTATTGGCGCTGGAGCCCGCCTGAATCGCGGAGGCGCGCGGCTTGCGGATCGCTTCATACAATTGGAATGCCGCGCCGAGGCCGTCGGCTTCGACACCCGTCAGCACACGCGACAGGATCGCCGCGTCTTCCAGCGCCGAGGCTGCACCCTGCGCCATATACGGTGTCATCGGATGACAGGCATCGCCGAGCAGCGCGACGCGACCTTCCGACCAGCGCGGCAGCGGATCGCGTTCGAACAACGCCCATTTATAGACTTCGGGGCAGGCCTGCAGGATGGCCTGCACTTCCGGATGAAAGCCCGCATACGCAGCGCGCAGTTCTTCAAGGTCGCCCTTGGCCGACCACGACTCCGGCGTCATCCACTCCGCCTTCTCCGGCACCGAGGTCACAAAATACAGTTCATCGCGATTACGCGTGACGAAATACACCACCATATGCCGGTCGGCACCCCACCACTTGGTACGCACCGGCGCCATCGTTACACCTTTGATGCGCGACGCCGGAAAGGTCGTGCGATAGGCCACCCTGCCGGTAAAGCGCGGCTTCTCCGGCCCGAGCATCTGTTCGCGGATCAGTGAATGCACGCCGTCGGCGCCGATCACCGCGTCAGCCTTGATCATCACGCCGTTGGTGAAATGAAGATCGACGCATCCCGCCTTCTGGTCAAAAAACTTCAGCTTCATGTTCAGGTGCACGTGGTCACCCGGCACCAGCGGCGCGAGCGCGGCATGCAGATCGGCACGATGGAGGAACAGGTACGGCGCGCCGAATTCCTTGGCCACGGTTTCACCCAGCGACAGTTCACTGCTCGGCTCACCCGTATCCCAGGAACGGCTCAAGGCGTAGTCCGCCTGGAAGGCCCTGTTCACCAGCTGCTCTTCGACACCCAGCAGGCGCAGCACCTTCATCGCATTCGGCGCCATCTGGATGCCAGAGCCGACGCGCGCGAACTGCGCCGCCTGTTCAAACACATGCACGTCATGCCCGGCGCGACGCAGCAGTGTCGCCGCCGCAAGGCCGCCGATACCGGCGCCGACAATCGCTATCGAAAGAGGTTTCATAAAATATTTAATATAAACAAATAGTTATAGCGATGTAATTTTGGCTTCTGTAACGACTTTGCGCCACTTTGGCATTTCCCGTTTGATGTGCTCGGCAAAACCTTCCGGCGTGGTCGGCGTCAGATCCACCGTATTGAAGCGTTCACGCAAGGTCTTCTGCTGCAGCGCCTTGCCGATCTCCTGCGACAAGCGGCCGACGATCGGCTGCGGCGTTCCGGCCGGCGCGAGCAGGCCGAACCAGATCGACGCTTCGTAACCATTCACACCCGCCTCCGACAGTGTCGGCAATTCCGGTGCTTGCGGCGAACGCTTGGCGCTGGTCACGCCCAGCACCTTCACACGGCCCGCGCGGGCTTCGGCAAGACCGGCCGCGCCCAGCATCATGTCCACATGCCCGGCCATCACATCGACCATCGCCGGACCCGCACCCTTGTACGGCACATGCAGCAGGTCCACACCGGCCAGCAGTTTCAGCAGCTCACCCGCCAGATGGTTCGATGAACCGGCCCCACCCGACGCAAAACTCAGCTTGCCCGGCTGACGCTTCGCCAGCGCGATCAGCTCCTTCACATTCTTTGCCGGCACCGAGGGATGCACCACCAGGAACAACGGTGTGGTTACGCAGAGCGACACCGGCGCGAAATCCTTGACCGGGTCATAAGGCAGATCTTTGGTTACCGCCGGATTGATCGCGAGGCTGGTCACGCTGCCGTAGACCATGGTGTAACCGTCGGGCAGCGACTTCGCCGCTGCCTGCATGCCGATCGCTTGTGAGGCGCCGGGCCGATTGTCGACG
>JBILYA010000358.1:0-2956 GCA_044378065.1 Burkholderiales bacterium
CGCCGGCAAGCCCCAGTTGCTATCGTATTCGACGTTCAGCAGATAAAGACCGGAGGCGTCAAAAGTCGGCGCCGCACGGGTGCGGTCGCGCCCCTGCAGCAACTCCGCAATCCACTGCGGCGGATGTTTGCCTTTGCCGACATAAACCAGGCTGCCGACAATATTACGAATCATGTGATGCAAAAACGCGTTGGCCGTGAACTCAAAAATGACATAGGGACCGTTGGCCACGACCGAAACCGCATGCATTGTACGTACCGGCGACTGCGCCTGACATTCCGCCGCGCGAAACGCGGTGAAATCGTGCTCACCCAGCAGATTGACTGCCGCCATCTTCATCGCCTCCAAATCCAGAGGACTGTGAAACCAACCCACCCGCCCCTGATCAGCAGCCGGACGGACAGCGTCGTTAAGCAGCACGTAACGATAAGACCGCGTAAGCGCAGAAAACCGGGCATGAAAATCATCACCGACAGACTGTGCCCAGGTGACTGCCACGGAAGGAGGCAGCAGCGCATTGACACCGCGCACCCAGGCGCTGGCAGGCCGTTCGACAGCGCAGTCGAAATGCACGATCTGGCCCAGCGCATGCACACCGGCATCGGTGCGACCCGCGCAGATGGTATTCACCGGCACGCCGGCAATGCTTGCACAAGCCGCTTCCAGACGGTCCTGCACGGCACAGCCTGCGGGCTGGGTCTGCCAGCCGCAAAAACCGCTGCCGTCGTATTCAATGCCCAAAACCAGTCGCAAGGCCTACGCTCCCGCGCGTTTCACGCGCCTGAAAAAAGAAACCGCGGCAGGAGCACTGCCGCGGTTGTTGATCATGCCACGACCTGCAGGCTAACCGAGTGAACTGAGCAGTTTCTGCGCCTGGTCCTGCTGTTCGGCATCGCCTTCCTTGATGACTTCCTGCAGGATTTCCCGCGCACCGTCGTTATCACCCATTTCCTGGTACGCCTTGGCCAGATCGAATTTCTGCTGAACGTCATACCAATGCCCGTCCTTGCCGGCCGACGCAGGCGCTGCCTGGGTCGAGGTATCGTCAAGATTGATATTGAGATCACCGACATCAATCTTGAAATCCAGTCCGGCATCGGCAGCCGGCGCTTCAACAGGCGCCACTGCCGCAGGCATATCCAGCGGCGGCAGGTCGATATTGAAGTCGATCGAAGCAGGTTCACTGGACGCCGCAGGCGGCACATCCAGCACGATATCAGCCTCAGCAGCCGGTGCGAGCGCATCCAGATTGAAGTCCGGCATCATCGGCTCTGCTGAATCTGACGGCGGCACTCCGGCATCAGCCGCAGCGGCCATTTCCTGCATGCCGCCCAATTCGGTGGCCTGGCCCGCAGAATCCGCATCCAGCGCAATGTCAGGGGTAGCAGACACATCACCACCCAGATCGAAGTCGAGATCGGTGCCCAGCGCGGCATCGCTGCCCGTATCAACCGGTGCAATGTCCTTGCCGGCCTCATACAGCGCATTTGCCGGATCCAGCGCATAACCCAGCGCGGCAACCTTGACCCAGTTGTCGCCGACGCCGCCGGTCAGCGCATTGAGCGAGGCTGCCACATCGCCAAACGATGCGGCATCCTTGCGGGCGGCATACACCTCAGCCAGTTTGACCTGCACATCTTCGCGGCCCGGATCGCGCGCCATCGCCTCCTTGAGGATTTCTTCAGCCTGTCCGTCACGGCCGTAAGCGATGTAAACCTCGGCCTCGGCGACCGGATCCACATCATCCACCGCAGGCTCGGCAGCTTCAGCAGCCTCTGCCGACTCATCTGCAGCAGCTGCCTTCGCGGCGGCAGCCGCCATGGCCGGCATTACCGGTTCAATGTCATCGCTATCCTGGGCACGGGCACGACGGCGACGCATGGCCGCAAAACCCAGACCACCCAGCACCAGCGCACCCAGACCACCGCCGATGACCGGCAGGTTTTCCATGACGGTGTCGATCAGTTCCGGCTCGGGCGGCGGGGGCGGCGGTGCAACAGGTTTCGGCGCCGGTTTCGGTGCCGGCTTGGCTTCAGCCACCGGCTCGGTTGCTGCCGGTGCGCTCGCATCCTTTGCCGCCTCAACCGGCGCTGCAGCCGGTTTAACTTCAGGAGTCGCCTCGGCCTTTACCGGCTCAGCGGGCTTCGCGGCTTCCGTTTTTGCCGGTTCCGGCTTGGCTTCGGGTTTAGTTTCGACTTTAGCCGGCTCCGGCTTGGCTTTTGCGGCTTCCGCTTTCTGCTGTGCAGCAGCCATGCCCGGGCTCTTCAGCTCGGCCAGCTTCTGCGTGTCCTTGATGGTTTTTTCGAGCTGCGCAATGCGTTGATTGGCTTCCGCCAGTTCCTTGTTGCGGGCGACCAGTTCTTCCTGCATCGCACGCGCCTTGGCATCACCCGTCAGCGCTTTGCCACCCTTGCCCGGCTCGCCTTTGGACAACTTGACGACATCTTTCGAAGCTGACGCCGCGGGATCATCCACCTTCGTCGTGATACGACCACGTGCAGTGCTGCCGCCTTCGGGCGCAGTACCCACCTGGTCCGCCACGCGACCGCTGTAGCCGCGCCAGTCGGCAACCTGCGTGCGCACTTCCTTGGCCGCGTCACCCTGGGTGATGGCCGACAGTTCCTGCGCGTCCGGAACTCGCAAAATCTTGCCGGACTTCACCAGGTTCATGTTGTTGCGGATGAAAGCGTCGGGGTTGCTGCGATACAGACCGACCAGCATCTGCTCGAGCGAAACACCCTGGGGCTTGAGACTGGCGGCAATTTTACCCAGCGTCTCGCCTTTGCCGACCGGACCGTATTCCTGGGCCTTACCGCCGGAAGCGGCGGCTGCCGGTACTGGTTTGCTTACGGGTGCGGCAATCGGCGCTGCGGCAGGCGCAGCCGGCGCGGCAATCGGACGCGAGGCGACCGGCGCAGTGACGGGAGCGGGTGCAGGCGCCGGTGCGGCAGCCATT
>JBILYA010000359.1:0-2952 GCA_044378065.1 Burkholderiales bacterium
GAGATAACGCGGCGGTACCAGTTCGGTGACTGCGGTGGAATACACCGAGGAGTCGCCGATGGCGAGAAAGCTGTGGATGGACGCGATGATCACCAGCAGCCACAGCGGCAGCTGCACCATCCAGCCCAGCGCAAAACACAGGGACATGCTGCTGATCGACATGATCAGAATGGTGGCGGTACGTCCGTAGCGGTCGGACAGCCAGCCGCCGGCGATGCTGCCGCCCATGCTGGTGATATAGGTGATGGCGGTCAGGCCGGCGCCGAGGCTGGCGGCCTGCAGCAGTGTGCTGCCGGAGATCGCTGCGGAGGCGGCAAAAAATGCCGGCAGCCAGGCCTTGAGCCCGAGCAGTTCCCAGGAGTGGAAGGAATAGGCCCAGGTGACCAGCATCGCCGGTTTGTTTTTCAGCACCACCGGAATCGGATTGGCTTTGGGTTCACCGTCTGCTGCCGGGTGAATCACATTCGGCGTATGCCGCAAGGCATAGATGGCGATCAGCGCACCCAGCACCGGACCGGCAGCGTTGAGGATCAATGCCCCGCGCCAGCCGATGAAGGGGGCAACGGCGCCGGTCATGATCAGTGAAATAGCGTAGCCGGCGGAAGCGGCGGCGAGGTAGAAGCCCATCGAACGGCCGCGGCTGGAGGAATGGAAACGTTCCGAGATCAGCGTCAGGCCCGGTGTGTAAGAGCCGCCTGAAAACAGGCCGGTCAGCCCGTAGAGAATGGCTGCCGAATAAAAGTCATTGGCGAACAGCGCGAAAATCATCGCGGTGATGCTGGCGGCGATGCTGGAAGCAAGGAAAATGCGCCGTGCGCCGTAACGGTCGGCGAGGAAGCCGATGGTGAACAGGGAAAACAGGTAGCCGAAATGCCAGGACGACTGGATCAGTCCGGCCTGGCTGGCGCTCAAACCCCATTCCGGCGTGATCAGCGGCATCACCGCCGAATAGGCGGTGAAGATGATCGTGAAACTGGCGCGGCTGGCGCAAAGCCAGAGCAGCCAGGGGAGGTCTTTGCCGCGGTGGGTGTCGTTCAAGGCGGTTACGTAATGTAACGTGCCTGCGGCTTAGATCGAATCCCAGGAGAACACGTCGGCAGTGCGCTCCACCGGATTGTAGAAGCCGGTTTTCAGTGCCGGATACATATGCTCGGCGCAACGCTCCGGCGTCCAGCCATCGGCGCGGTGCACGCTGCGCAGCGGACGCGACTGGCTCATCAGGAAGATTTCATTTTTTCGCGTGGCGAAGACCTGCGCATTGACGCCTTTGGCGGCATCGCTGATCAGGTAAACGGCGAGCGGTGCATTGTGCTCGGGGGTGACCTGCTTGCGCTGTTCGATGCGTGCAGCAGTGGCCGGATCTTTCGCCGGGATCGACGCGGTCATGCGCGTCCATGCCACCGGGGCGATGCAGTTAGAACGTACATTGAAGCGTGACATGTCAACAGCGATGGCTTTCGACAGCGCCACCATGCCCAGCTTGGCCGCGCCGTAGTTGGCCTGACCCATGCCGCCGATCAGACCGGAAGTGGAGGTCATGTGTACGAAGGCACCGGATTCCTGTTTACGGAAATGGTCGGCAGCGTGGCGTGCGGTGTTGAAGGCGCCTTTGAGCATGACGTTGACCACCGAATCCCAGTCGTTTTCGCTCATCTTGTGGAAAATCACGTCACGCAGGATGCCGGCATTGTTGACCACGGCATCGACACGGCCGAAGTGATCCATCGCGCACTGGATGATTTTTCCGGCGCTGGTGAAATCCGACACGCTGTCGTAACTGGGCGCGGCTTCACCGCCGGCCTTTTTGATTTCGTTGACGATTTCCTGGGCGGGGGTCTGGTCGCCGCCGGCGCCGTCGAGTCCCACACCGATGTCATTGACGATGACCTTCGCGCCTTTTTGCGCGGCCAGTTTGGCAATCGCTGCGCCGATACCACGACCTGCACCGGTGACGACGACCACTTTGTCTTCCATCATTTTGGGATCTGCCATGATGTCCTCTGTATAACCAGTTATTAACTATTTGTTTTTAAATAAAAATCAGGCGATCTCGGCGCGACCGTTATTCAGTACGGTAACGCCGCGCGACGGCACGGTGGCACGGAAGGTCACTACGTTGCCGTCCACCCACATTTCGGTACGGATGGTTTCGCCGGGATAGACCGGTGACGAGAAGCGGCCCGACATGCTTTTCAGTTTCAACGGGTCGTAACCGCAAACACTTTTCACCAGCGCGTGGCCGACGACGCTGAAGGTGGCGCGGCCGTGCAGGATTGGCGCCTTGAAGCCGGCCTTTGCAGAGTAAGCCGGATCGGCGTGCAATGGGTTGTAGTCACCGGACAGGCGATAGATCAGTGCGGCCTGCGGCAGCGTCGGCAGGTCACAGCTGAACTGCGCCGGGGTTTCGGGAATCGGCTGGGGCGCAGGCGTCGGCCCCGAGGGACCGCCGAAGCCGCCGTCGGCGCGGCAGAAGGTGGTCGAGGTCAGCGTGCAAATCAGGTCATTGCTGGTTTTTTCGCGCACATCACAGGCGGTCAGCAGCAGCGCGCCCTTGTCCTTGCCCTTGTCGAGCACTGCGGTGACCCGGGTCTTGCCGATGATGCTGCCTTCCACCGGCAGCGGCTTGTGAATGGTGAAGCCCTGTTCACCATGCACGACGTGACTGCGCGTGACGCCGGTGCCGGGCGAGGCGTGCCAGGGGCCAGGGTAACCGAGGATGATCGCCATCGTCGGCAGCGCCTTGAGATTTTCTTCGTAGACGAACTGCAGCTCGTTGGCGTCCATCGGGTCGGCGCCGAGGCCGACGCCCAGCGCATAAATGATGGTGTCGCGTTTGGTCAGTTCTTGTTCAACTTGTGGAATATCCCAATTCAGCAGCTTCTGGTAATCGATGGCCATTGTCGTTCTCAGGATGAGCGGACGTTACGCTGCGTTGAGCGATTTGCCGCATGA
>JBILYA010000360.1:0-2930 GCA_044378065.1 Burkholderiales bacterium
CCGCAGTTTTTTTGTCTTCCAAAACCCGACGACTGCCATGGATACCCTGACCCACGCGCTTTCCGGCGCACTGCTGGCCCGCGCCACGACCGGTATTGAAAAACCGGCGCTGCCGCTGGGCCGGCGTATCGGTATCGGTTTTCTGGTTGCGGCATTCCCCGATATTGATGTCGTTGCGACGTGGATCTCGCCGCTGGCTTATCTCTATCACCATCGCGGCGTGACTCACTCGCTGCTGATGCTGCCGCTGTGGACCGTGCTGCTCTCGCTGCTGCTCGCCTGGATATGGCGTTCCGGTCCTGGCTGGCGTACTTATGCGCCGGTAGTGGCGCTATCGCTGTTCATTCATATCGCCGGCGACTGGATCACCACCTTCGGTACGATGATTTTTGCGCCGCTGTCGGATTACCGGCATGGCCTCGGCACCACCTTCATCATCGACCTGTGGTTCACCGGCATCATCCTCGGCGGACTGCTGCTGTCGTTCTTGTGGCGGCGATCGCGGCTGCCGGCCGTGGCCGGTCTGGCGGTGCTGGTGGCTTATGTCGGGTTCCAGTATCAGCAATTGCAGGGCGCGGTGGAATTCGGTGAACGCGCCGTGCGCGAGATGGGTCTTGCCCGGGCGAAGGTCAGCGCCTTGCCGCGTCCGGTGTCGCCGTACAACTGGATGGTGATCATCGAGACCGAAGCGGGCTACCGCTACAGTCACATCAATCTGCAGCGCAAGACTGTGCAGACCGCGTCGCCGGATGCCGGTCTGATTGCGCGGCTCGATGCGGTATACCGGCCGCTGGATCAGGCGGTGTGGGAGAGCGATGTGCGTTACGGCAAAGGCTCGCAAGGCGCGGCGGTGCGCGCGGCCTATGAACATCCCGAGTTCGCCTTCTTCCGTTGGTTCTCCGCCTATCCGGCACTGCACCAGGTCGACATCGGTGATGCCCACCTCTGCGTGTGGTTCAAGGATCTGCGTTTTCTGACGCCCGGCCGCGATGCTTTCCCCTTCATCTACGGCATGTGCAGCGAAGGCACGGGGCCGTTGCGGCCCTATCAGCTCAGCGACGGTGAGCGCCAGCGCGTCTACTAGTCCATACCAGACTGGTGCGCGAGCAGAAATGGTGCATCGCAATAGGGCGTAACCCGATTGGGAGTAGTAATTCAAGTTATTGTTTTTAAACAATAAATTGAATTGGCATCTTAATTGCTAACTCTTCCGGACGTATCACGGCTCCTTCATGAATCAACAGGAAGGCCAGTCAATTTTTCGGGAGATACGAACCATGATCAACGCCGGATTCGTCGATTTTGTATTTACAGGGGCAGCCATCGTGCCGGAAGTGCTGCTGTTCGCCGGCTATGTTGCCGAAGCGCTGATGCTGCTGGTTCCGATGCTGATTGCCGCCTGTCTGATCAGCATGTATCACCAGCATGTTTCGACCGATGAGTTATCCGACGAGGCGGATGCCGCCGTCGGTGATCGCGAGCCGCACCAGGCTTGATCCGAATCAAACTGTAATCCCCCTGCAGTGCCAAACTGTGGGGGATGTGCAACCTACGCCCCTTTTTTTGCCAAGGCGTCCTCGCGTTGGTCCTTGGCTTGACGGTATTGCCGGTATCTGCGGCGACTGACGAACCCTCGCCGGTTCGGCGCGAAATCATCCCCGGTTCTGAATTAATGACCGCGCAGGAGCGGGAGCGCTACCGGCAACGTCAACGTGGTGCGGCCTCAGTTGAGGAGCGCGAGCACCTTCGGGCCGAACACCTCAAAGCCATGGAAGAGCGCGGTCGTGTTCATGGTCTTCAGATTATCGATCATAGCCGTATCAAGAAGACGTCCCCATGAGGCGATCTGCGGTGGCGGCGTTGACGGTATTTGCACTCGTTACCCCTTTTACGGTTCAGGCGGCAGGGGATCCGGTGCGCGGCGGCAAGTTGCATGAGGATTGTCTGGGTTGTCACGGCACCGAGTTGTATGTGGCACCCAGGGCTAAAGTAAAAAACCTGTCAGATCTGAAAAATGAGACGCGGCGCTGGAACGATCGAATGAATCCGAAGTTCAAGGCGCAGGAGATCGACGACATCGTCGCCTGGCTAAACCGCGATTTCTACAAATTCCCGAAGTAGTGGCTGGTATCGGTTTGTTGCTGTATCAAACCTGTTCGGCCGAGAGCAGGCAGAGCATCGCGTCCAGCCCCGCGTGGCTGATCGCGTAAGTCGTTTTCTCGCGTACCACCGGTTTCGCGTGGTAGGCGAAACTGACACCGCATTCCGCCAGAAACTTCAGATCGTTCGCGCCGTCGCCGACGCCGGCAATCTGCGCAGGCGCAGCCCCGATTTCAGCAGCAATACGTTTCATCGCGGCCAGTTTGGCATCGGCGTTGACGATTTCACCAAGAACCTGTCCGGTCAGCTTGCCATTGATGATTTCCAGCACATTGGAGTGTGTGTAGTCGAGACGCACGCGGGTTTTCAGGCGGTCGGTCATATAGGTGAAGCCGCCGGAGACCAGTAGTGTCTTGACGCCGGCGGCCTGCACTGCGGCGAGCATGCGTTCGGCGCCCGGTGAGAATTTCAGCCGCTCCTCATAAACCCGCAGCAGCGCCGATTCATCCAGGCCTTTGAGCAGTGCGAGGCGTTCGCGCAGGCTCTGGTCATATTCGATCTCGCCGCGCATCGCACGTTCGGTGATTCGCGCGACCTCGGCCTTGATGTTCACCATGTCGGCGAGTTCGTCGATGGTTTCCATGGTGATCAGCGTCGAATCCATGTCCATCACCAGCAGCCGGAAGTCCGTGAGTTTGCGGCCTTCGGGAACGAAGCCGAAATCGAGTTTCGCGTTGCTGCACAGTCCGGCGATGCCTTCGGCGGGCTGTGCGCCGCGCAGACGAAAGGCTGTGGCGCTGAGGCGGTCAATAGCAGTAGCGCCAGAGAGT
>JBILYA010000361.1:0-2928 GCA_044378065.1 Burkholderiales bacterium
CCGGTAGCGGACGTGCGACGAAGGCATCAAAAGCCTTGTTCGCCAGTTCCGGTGCAATCTTCAGGCGCTCGGGCAGCAGCTTGATCGCCTCCGCCTTGTTCGCGGGATCTTTCAGCCAGCGGCAGGCATTGCGGAAGGCGCGGATGAAAGCCACCAGACGATCCCCGTTCAGACTCGCCCAGGAACGGCGCGCTGCGGCAATCGAGCCGGGATATTCGGGGAAAAACTGCATGGTCGTGCCGAGCGAACCGAAGCCGGCGGCAAACAGATTGCGATCAAAGGGCGGATTGAGCCAGCTCGCCACACACTGACCCGACTGCAGCGCATCGAAGCGCTCCTGCGAACCACCGATTTCGATAAAGCGGTAATCGGTTTTGGCCAGACCGTTTTCGGCGAGCAGCTTGCGTAGCAGCAGGGCATAACCGGTATTCGCACCGTCGACAGCAATGTCGCGGCCTTTCAGATCGGCAATGGTCTTGATGCCGGGCGCCACCACCAGCGACAGTTCCGGTGCATGGCCCTGCGCCATCACGATGCACAGGTCGCTGCCGGTTTCGACGGCGCGCACCACGTGATCGGACTGCTGGAAACCGATGTCATAACCGCCGCTGCGCATCTGCTCCAGCTGGTGATTGGAAGAACCGGTCAGCGTCACATCAACCGCAACGCCCTCCTGCTCAAACAGTTTGCGGCTTTGGGCCACATACAGGGGCCAGGCATTGACCCCCTCGGAAATGATTGCCAGTTTGACCGGCGTTGCAGCTGCTGCAGGCATGGCTCCTCGCGGATTTTCTTGGAATGGTTGCGTATTGTCGTTGATCAACGGCGGTCGTTGCGCGCGGCGTCCAGACCACGGTCCGTGCCCGCAAAAACAGCGGCGACAGCGCCCGAAACTTTAGACTTGGTTCAACCAATAGTCAATGATTGAGCCAAATTGGTTGAATAATCCAACCAGCGAGCTTCACTAGGGATGACGCATTGCACAAGAGTGAGAAATGAACCCATGCGCATCCGGGTGACCGGATCATGGTTGCGAATTGGGCGTATTTAACGAACCAATTGACCTGAATTGGTTTAAAGCGGCACAATCCGCCGCAACCGGAAAAATCATGACCACGATCCGCCGCTCAGAACCCGATAACTACCGCCGCAGCAGCAAGCGCGACGGCGTGCAGGAAATCCGCGCCTACCTGCTGGAGACGGTCGCCCAGGGCGCGCTGGGTCCCGGCGGCAAACTGCCGACTGAACGGGAACTGGCGACGCGTTTTGCCCTGCCGCGCAACACCGTGCGCAAGACGCTGTCGCAGCTCGAAGCCGAAGGGGCAATCACCCGCCACGTCGGCCGTGGCACCTTTCTCGCCGACATCGGCGGCTTCCCCGCCGACAGCATCACGCACACCAGCCCCGCCGAACTGATGGAAGCGCGGATGCGCCTGGAACCGACCATGGCGGAACTGATTGTCATCAATGCCACACCCGCGGATTTCGAGCGCATGGACACCTGCCTGGACCGCGCCGAACGCGGCACTTCACTGGATGATTTCGAAGTCTGGGACGCGGCGCTGCATCAGGCACTGGCCGCCGCCACGCACAACCGCTTCATGATCCGCGTCTTCGACATGGCCACCGCCGTGCGCCACCAGACGGAATGGGGCAAGCTCAAGGATCGCGTAGTCACCGCCGAGCGCCGCCTCCAATACCAGCAAGAACACCGTGCCATCGTCGAAGCGCTGAAAGCACGCGACGCCGACCGCGCGCGCGCTGCGATCCTCACCCACCTGCAGCACGCAAGACGCAACCTCTTCGGTTTTTAGTCCGCGCGGCGCTACACTGCGCCCTATGGACGTTTCATTCACCTCAACACTGGTCGTGCTGCTGCTGGTCATGGATCCGGTCGGCAATATTCCGGTATTCGCCGCACTGCTGCGCAATCTCGAACCGTCACGCCGCCGCCTGGTCATCGTGCGCGAATGCGCGATCGCCTTCGGCCTGCTGCTGTTCTTCGTATTTTTCGGCCGGACCATCCTCGATCTCTTCGGCCTGTCGGATTCGTCTTTGAACATTGCCGGCGGCGTGATCCTGTTCCTGATCGCGATCCGGCTGATCTTCCAACACCCCGAAGGCGCCTTCGGCACCGACAGCGCTGATGCAGAACCCTTTATCGTGCCGCTGGCGATCCCGTCGATTGCCGGCCCCTCGGCCATCGCCACCATTGTTCTGGTGGTATCACGCTCACCGGAACGAATCACCGACTGGATCATGGCTCTGGCCATCGCCAGCACGATCACCCTGCTGTTGCTGCTGGCCGCAGACCGCATTGCCCGCCACATCGGCCGCCGCGGCCTGGCCGCACTGGACCGGATGATGGGGCTGATTCTGACCGCCATCGCCGTGGAAATGCTGCTCAAGGGCATCGAGAGCTTCGTCCGCGGGCTCTGAGCCCCATTCGCCCCGTTTCCAGCCTCCCGAAATGGCTTGACAGCGCCGGGATTGCCGCATGTTGATATCTCACGCATCGCAACACAACGCGGCAGCTACAAAAGTCGAACAGCACTGTCAATATCCGGCGTGCCATTCAAATGTCTCAAGGGGCAAACGTGCGCTAAGTGATTGACGCAATTACGCTTTTGCGACGCTTTTTTTGACACGATGCAAGTCATTGTATTTAATTAATAATTCGGCACTCTCCCCTTGCGAAAATCGGATCAAAATATATTTTCGCGGGTTCCAGGAGCGGTCCGCACCGGATGCGCAGGAACCACGCTCCCCGTTCCGGTGCATGGCCCGAAAAAGCATGCACAATTTCTGTGGATAACTCTGTGAACAAGCCCAAAAATACGGGGCCGGGACTGCGCCACACAGGCGCACAACTTAGGTTGCCTAAAATTTCATCAATCACACCACCATCTGCACCATGAACGACCGGCA
>JBILYA010000362.1:0-2922 GCA_044378065.1 Burkholderiales bacterium
CAGCATCCACATGCTGTGAGTCAGGCTCATCAGCGCATACGGAAAGCCGACCCAGAACAGCGAGGCGGCCATCAGGTAACCCTTTTTGCCGATGGCGTCGACGATCATGCCGCCGGGCAGGTTGGAGAGTGCGCCGGCGATGTGCTGCGCGCTCATCAGAAAACCGATTTGTGTATAGGAGAGACCGAGTTCCTTGCCGATCAGCGGCAGCAGGATATAAAACGTCGCCGGATACCAGTGGGTGAGGCCGTGACCGGCGGAAATCAGCCAGACATCACGAAAGGGGCGCGTGGGCAAAGCGTCGGCGGCAGTGGTGCTCATAATATGGTCTCAAGCGGGGATTGAAGTCAGTTTAGCACGCCGCTTTGCGCGCAAGCCCCGCGTATAATCGGCGCCTCTCCCGCAATACAAAACCTGAACCCGGCCTCTCATGCGTACTGACATCGAACGTTTCTTCAGCCCCAAATCCATTGCCATCATCGGCGCCTCCCAGGACCTCGTCACCATCAGCGGCCAGCCGCTGAAACATCTGTTGAGCCACGGCTACAAGGGCAAGCTCTACCCGATCAACCCGAAGTATCAGGAAATCTCCGGCGTCAAATGCTGGCCGTCGCTCGAGTCGCTGCCGGAAGTGCCGGAACTCGCGCTGATCCTGGTCAATGCGACGCGAGTGGCCGATATGCTGACGCTTTGCGGCAAGCAGGGCGTGCCTTATGTGATCATTTTCAGTTCCGGTTTTTCGGAAACCGGCGGCAGCGGCGTGGCGATGCAGCAGAAGCTCGCCGACATCGCCAAGGAATACAACATCGGTGTCATCGGTCCCAACTGCCAGGGCATGATCAGCCCGCCGGATAACGTCTATGCCGGTTTCGGTTCGATCTTCAATGCAGATTACACCGCGGGCACGGTGAGCATGGTGTCGCAGTCGGGAGGTTTCGGTTTTTCGGTGATGAACCTGTCTTCGCTCGACGGCGGCCTGCCGTTCCGGCAGATGGTGACCACCGGCAACGAGATTGGCGTGTCGACGCTGGATTTCATCGACTATTTCATCCGCGACCCCCATACCGACATCATCGGCGCCTATATTGAAGGCGTGAAGGATGCGCGACGCATTCTCGACGTGGGTGACAAGGCGCTGGCTGCCGGCAAGCCGATCCTGATGTGGAAGGTCGGCAACACCGAGCAGGGCCAGAAGGCTGCGGCCTCGCATACCGCGAACCTCGGCGGCGCGATGGCGCTGTACAAAGCGGCGTTCAAACAGAAGGGCATTATCCAGGTTGATGACATCCAGGATCTGGTGGATTACGGTCATGCGTTGCGCAGCAACCGTCTGCCGCGCGGCAACCGTGTGGCGATCATCACCATTTCCGGCGGCGCTGGCATCCTGATGACCGATGAGATTGTCGCGCGCGGCATGCAGATGGCGCAGCTGGCGCCGGACACTGTGGCCAAGCTGAAAGAGTTTGTGCCGTCCTTCGGTTCGGTCGGAAACCCGGTCGACGTGACCGCAGCGATTTTCAACGACCTGTCGCTGATCAATCGCACGCTGCAGGCGATTAATGATGATCCGGGTGTCGACTGCATTGCGATGATCAACGCCTCGCTCCAAGGCGAGATCGCGTTGAATGTCGCCAACGAAATCGTTGCCGTCGCCGCCAAAACCGACAAACCGATCTACATTTCGTGGAGCGCACGCGACGCTGTGGCGCCTGAAGCCTATGCGGTCCTCGATGCGGCGCGCATTCCGCACTACAAATCGCCGGTTCGCGCGGGTCGCGCACTGGCCGCGGTGTCCTGGTATGCCGAGGCCAAGCGCCGCAATGCCGCGCAGAAAAACGACAAGGCGCCGGTGATCAATAAGCCGGCGGCGCAGGCGATGCTCAAGGGCAAGACCGGCGATGTCGCCGAATACGCGGCCAAGCAGGTGCTTGCCGAGTACGGCATTTCGGTGACTCAGGAGCAATTGGCGACCAGCCGTGATGCTGCAGTCGCTGCCGCGCAGAAAATCGGTTTCCCGGTGGCGATGAAAGTGCAGTCGCCCGACATTTCGCACAAGACCGAAGCCAAGGCTGTGCGCCTCGGTGTCGCCGACGCCGCCGGTGTTGCCGCGGCTTATGACGAGATTCTCAAAAACGCCAAGGCTTATAAAGCGGACGCTCGCATTGAAGGCGTGCTGGTGCAGGAGATGGTCGGTGGCGGCATCGAGGCCATCATCGGCATTACCAATGACGCTTTGTTCGGACCGGCAGTAATGTTCGGTCTCGGCGGCATTTTTGCCGAAGTGCTGAAGGACGTGTCCTTCCGACTCGCACCGATCACCCCGGCGATGGCGCGCGAGATGGTCGAAGAGATCAAGGGTTATCCGGTACTCGCCGGCGCGCGCGGCAAACCCGCGGCCGATGTCGATGCGCTGGTCGATACGCTGGTCAAACTGTCGGCACTGGCCGTTGACCTGAAAGACTCGGTTGCTGAACTCGACATCAATCCTCTGATCGTCATGCCTAAAGGAAAAAATGCGGGCAAAGGCGTAATAGCTGCGGATGCGTTGATCCGCATGAAAGGCTGATCATGGCTGTTTCCCAGGAAGTGCGGTTGCTCTGCGATGAAGTTGCCAAGTTCGTGCGTGATGAAGTCGATCCGCGTTCGCGCTGGATTGAGGAAAACGATGCGATCCCCGATGACCTGATGCAGCTCGCCCGCGAGATGGGCCTGTTCGGTCTGACCATTCCCGAGGAGTACGGCGGCAGCGGACTGGATCTTGCCGGCAAGTGCGCGATCGAGGAAGTCATGGGGCGCACCAACTACGGTTTTGCTACGCTGATCGGCAACCACACCGGCATCAGCACTACCGGCATCACCTCGCTGGGGAATGCGGAGCAAAAGCAACGGTTTCTGCCGAAGATGGCCAGCGGCGAATGGGTT
>JBILYA010000363.1:0-2909 GCA_044378065.1 Burkholderiales bacterium
GCCGACGTCGAGGAAGGTAACCCCTTGCCCGAAGGCTGGGCGACGCTGGGACTGCGCGATCTGTTCGGCATGGTCGACGGCACGCTTGCGGCGCTGTCGGGCCGAGCGCTGCAAATCATCGACTGGGAACGTAATCACCAGTTCTGCAGCCGCTGCGGCACCCCGATGCAGTCCCGCACGGATGAACGTGCGCGCGCCTGTCCCTCCTGTCGCTTCACCACCTATCCGCTGGTTTCACCGGCAGTGATGGTCCTGATTACCCGCGGCCGCGAACTGCTGCTCGCGCGAAAATCGGTATGGCCGCCGGGACGTTATTCGGCTATTGCCGGCTTTGTCGAGCCGGGCGAAATGCTCGAAGACACCGTCGCCCGCGAAACCCTGGAAGAAGTCGGCGTCGAAGTCACCAACCTGCAGTATTTCGGCAGCCAGCCCTGGCCGTTTCCGCATTCACTGATGGTGGCCTTCACCGCCGAATACGCCGGCCGGGAAGTCAAACCCGACGGCGTCGAAATCGAGGAAGCTGCCTGGTTCGACGCCGAGGCCCTGCCCAATCTGCCGCCAAGCGTCAGCATCTCGCGCCGCCTGATCACCACGGTCGCCGCCGAACTCGCGCGCAAGCATCCGCGCAGCAACTGATTTCCGATGGACAACAAACCGTGAACATGCCGAACATGAACCCGCTGCTGCGACTACACGCCATCGGCCAGCGCATCTGGCTCGATAACCTGTCACGCACGCTGCTGCGCGAAGGCGCGTTGCAGAAACTGATCACCGAAGACCGTATTGCAGGCGTGACATCAAACCCGACGATTTTCTACAAGGCGATCAGCGAAAGCCCTTATTACCGAGAAGAACTGCAAGCCCTTAAAGCCGACAGCCGCCTTAGCGCCGAACAGCGCTATGAAACACTTGCCGTCGCCGACATCCGCGGCGCCTGCGATCTGTTGCAGCCGTTGTACAAAAGCACAAACGGCGATGACGGTTACGTCAGCCTCGAGGTTTCACCAGCACTGGCTCATGACGCCAAAGCCACGGTCGCCGCCGGCTTACGCCTGAAAGCCGCCGTCGGCCGCGACAATCTGCTGATCAAGGTGCCGGCCACGCCCGCCGGCCTGACGGCAATCGAGGAACTCGTCGCACAGGGCTGCTCGGTCAATGTCACACTGATGTTTTCATCGCGCCATGTGCGCGATGTCGCCCACGCCTACCTGCGCGGCATCCAGCGGTTCGCCGACACTGGCGGCGAACTGCGCAAGGTCAGATCGGTGGCGAGCGTGTTCCTCAGTCGCGTCGACACGCTGATCGACAAACGCCTCGAAGCCATTGGCGGTGATGCGCTGGCGCTGCGCGGACGCACGGCCGTCGCTTTGGCACGCATCGCCTATCAGGATGCACTGAGCTACTTTTCCGCAGCCGCCTTCGGCGAATTGGCCAAACTCGGCGCACGCCCGCAGACCATGCTCTGGGCCAGCACCGGCACCAAAAACGCGGCTTACAGCGACGTGCTGTATGTCGAGTCGCTGATCGGCGCCCACACCGTCAATACCGTGCCCGACGGCACGCTCGCGGCATTCCGCGATCACGGCAAGGCCGAAGAGACACTCACGCAGGATATCGAAAACGCTCGTGCACAGTTCGCGGCACTACAGCGTCTGGGTATTGATATTGATGCCGCCGGCGAGCAGCTGCAGGCGGAAGGTTTGAAGTTGTTCGAGGAATCTTTCCAGCAATTGCTGGCACTGACCGCCGGCTGACCACCGGCCAAGACGTCAGGTCGTCAGCCGGCGCCAGACCGAACCGCCACTGGCTTTGTCGATGTCGGCCAGCTGCGATTCATGGGCAGCGACTTCCTCATCCGTCGCACGCAATACCGACAGCTTGAGATTGCCACGCTCGAATTTCGCAACTTTGGTTTCCTCGCGCGCACCATCCGATTCCCCGATCAGGCTGTCCTGCCCGCGGGTCATTGCCAGATAGACTTCCGCCAGCAGCTCGGCGTCGAGCAAAGCGCCGTGCAGCGTGCGCGCCGAATTGTCGATCTGATAACGATCGCACAATGAATCCAGGCCGTTGCGCTTTCCCGGATGAAGGTCCTTGGCCATACGCAGCGTGTCGATGACCGCCGGGCAATAGGTTGCGAGTTTCTTTTTGCGCACCAGTGCCAGCTCGGCATCCAGAAACCCGATATCGAAGGGCGCGTTGTGGATGATCAGCTCCGCACCGGCAATGTATTCCAGAAGTTCATCGACGACCTCGGCGAACTTCGGCTTGTCGCTGAGGAATTCCGTGGTCAGGCCGTGCACCTGAAGCGCGCCCTCATCGCTTTCCCGCCCGGGATTGAGGTAGCGGTGAAAATGTTTGCCGGTCAGCCGCCGGTTGACCATTTCAACGCCGGCCACCTCGATGATGCGATGACCGAGCCGGGGCTCAAGACCCGTGGTTTCCGTATCCAGAATGATCTGCCGCGTCGCCATTAACCGATTTTCCCGTTGATCACGCTTTCAACACCCTGATTGGCCAGCGCATCGGCACGTTCATTGCCGTCGTGCCCCGCATGACCTTTCACCCATAACCATTCAATCTGATGCTTCGCGGCGAGTTCATCAAGCTGACGCCACAGATCCTCATTCTTGACCGGCTTTTTATCCGCTGTTTTCCAGCCGCGCTTTTTCCAGGAGTGTATCCATTCCGAGATACCCTGCTGCACATATTTGGAATCGGTATGCACCCGCACCAGACTCTCCCGCTTCAGAGCCTCCAGTGCACGGATCACCGCCGTCAGCTCCATGCGGTTGTTGGTAGTCTGCAGCTCCCCGCCGAAAATTTCGCGTGCATGCCCGCCGCTGCGCAACAGCGCGCCCCAGCCACCGACGCCGGGATTGCCCTTGCAGGCACCGTCCGTGTAAATA
>JBILYA010000035.1:0-11435 GCA_044378065.1 Burkholderiales bacterium
GCTTTCGCGCCAAAACCGGAGACGGCCAGAGCGCCGGTGTCGCCGCGTTTGATGGCGGAACGCAGGGCATGACGGACGATCCAGGCGCGTTCCGGCCCGGCATCCTTGAGCCACCGGCGTGCCGTTGAGGTGAGCAGCCCCGGGTGATCCTTGCCGATGTCGTTGAGGTGGTTGGCCACCGAGCGGCGCACATACAGGGACGGATCGTCTTTCAGCAGTTCCAGCAGTTCGAGTGCAGGTTGCGGATTGCGCTGCAGTGCGCGCAGCCGCGAGGCCCAGGGCAGGCGCGGACGCATACCTTCCGACACCAGGCGCCGCACATGGGGGCTGGGGTCGTGTGTCCAGACGCGTAATTGCGCCAGTGTGCGTTCGGGATACTTTTCAATGAAGGGGCGGATGCTGAATTCAGCGGTGAAACGCTGGGTCAATGCATGCTGTGCACGCATCGCAGCATCAAAATGTTCGAGTGCGTATTCGGCAACGTACACGGTGTGCGGCAGGTAAAGAAAGGGGGCGAGTCCCGAACCTTCGGTTTTCTGCCGGGGGACATCGAGCGATGCGAGCAGGATGTCCAGCGCGGCGGGAACTTCCTGCGGCAGGTGGGCGCGCAGCGCGCGGGCGATATGACGGCCGCGCGGCATCAGTTCCAGCGCTTCATACCCCTCCAGCGCATCGCGCAGGAAAGCGCGTTTCGGAAAGGCTGCATGCACGCGCGCGATCATGTCGGCGATGCGCGCCGGAATTTCAGGGCCGTATTGGCTTTTCAGGGTTGCAGCCATGACGCCAGAAGAGTTGTGTGGTTTAGCGGTGGGGCAATTCGCCCAGCTTCATGCCGGACCATTGCGGCAAGGCCGAGAGAAAACCCTGATGCACGCCGCCGATCCAGACATATTGCTGGTCTTCGCGAACCGCCGGGAATCCGCTGGCTGCTACATGCAGCCGCCAGGCGACAACCAGATCGACAAAACCGGTCAGCAGCAGCGCGCCGGCGACCAGGATACCGAAGCTGGAGTAGACGAAGGGCGCGGCAATGAAGGTGATGATGCCGAAAATGCCGACGGATTTTGGCAGACGGTTACGCGTCGCGGTGCAGTTGCCGCACATCGGCGGCTTGACGTCGCCATCCGGATCGGGCGACCCGGGAACTTCACTATCGGCTATGGCGACGCCGCACCAGATGCAAAGCCGGGGAAACTGGTGGCGATGGCGTTCGACCACCACATATTTTTCACTGCGATAAATGCCGGCCGTTCCAGACAAAATCAAACCCTTCGCAAACTGATCGATGAAGATGATGGATCACGCCAAATTGCTGCAGCCTGATCTACATCAAAAAACAGCTTAGCAGCGCTCAGTTGAATGCCGACAGCCCTGTCTGGGCGCGGCCCAGCACCAGCGCATGAATGTCATGGGTGCCTTCCAGCGTGTTGACAGTTTCCAGATTGAGCATGTGGCGGATCACCGGAAATTCGTCGGAGATGCCGTTGCCGCCGAGCATGTCGCGCGCGGTGCGGGCAATCTCCAGTGCCTTGCCGGTGGAATTGCGTTTGAGCAGGGATACCATTTCCGGTGTCGCCAGGCCCTGGTCGCGCAGCCGGCTGACATGCAGGCAGGCGAGCAGGCCAAGGGCGATTTCGGACTGCATGTCAGCGAGTTTTTTCTGGATCAGCTGGTTGGCGGCCAGCGGTTTGCCGAACTGTTTGCGGTCCATGGTGTATTGGCGAGCGGTGTGCCAACAGGCTTCCGCGGCGCCCAGCGCGCCCCAGCAGATCACGAAACGGGCGTTGTTGAGGCAGCCGAACGGGCCCTTCAAGCCGGATACGTTGGGCAGCAGGTTGGCTTCGGGCACGAACACGTTGTCCATGACGATTTCGCCGGTGGGTGAAGCGCGCACCGAGAATTTGCCTTCTATTTTTCGCGTCGACAGTCCTTCCATGCCGCGCTCGAGAATAAAACCCCGGATCACGCCGCCGTCGTCCTTGGCCCACACGATCATGATGTCGGCGATGGGTGCATGAGTGATCCAGATCTTGTTACCGGTGAGGCGGTAACCGCCATCGACGCTGCGCGCGCGGCTCAACATGCTGCCGGGGTCGGAGCCGTGGTTGGGTTCGGTCAGACCGAAACAGCCGAGCAGTTCGCCGGTGACCATCTTCGGCAAATACTTTTGGCGCTGCTCTTCGCTGCCGTAGGCATAGATCGGCGTCATCGCCAGACCGCCCTGCACGCCGACGGCGGAGCGGAATGCGGTATCGACACGTTCGAGTTCACGCATGATCAGGCCGTAGGCGACGTAACCGATGCCGGAGCAGCCGTAACCCTGTAGCGGCGCACCCAGAAAACCCAGCGCACCCATTTCCAGCATCACTTCGCGTTCAAAGGATTCGTTGCGGTTCCAGTCACGGATGCGCGGCGCCAGTTTTTCCTGCGCATACTGGCGCGCGGTGTCGCGGATCATGCGTTCTTCGTCAGTGAGCTGCGCTTCGATCAGCAGCGGGTCGTCCCACTGGAACTGGCCACCGGTGAGGGTGACGGAACTATGGTCGATGGTCATGCGGATTCCGTGAGGGCGTGAATCCGTGATTTTAGCCCCTCAAGCGTTGCGGTCGAGGATATGGGTGGGCAGTCCGTCGATGCTGTTCTGGTTTTTCAGCGCCCAGTATTCGCGCAGACCGGCATCGCCTTTTTTCTCGGCCCAGGCTTCAAGCTGTCCGCGTTCGGCCTTGTAGTCGTACAGCGGGACACCCATGCCGCAGGAGGTCTGCACACGATCGATGGCGAGATCAAAAATCTGTCGTGCCCCGGGCAGGGGATTGAAGCGTGCATACAGGCCGGCCCAGTCCGGATCATTGAAATGCACGACACGGGCTTTGCCATACAGCCGCAGGATCAGCGGCGCACCTTCGAAGGCGCAGAACATGATGGTCATGCGTGCGTCGGCCTGCACATGCGCCGAGGTTTCGTTGCCGCTGCCGGTAACGTTGAGCCAGGCCACGCGTTGCGGATCCAGCACTCGCAGCGAATCCATGCCTTTGGGCGAGACATTGATGCGACTGTCGCCAGTGGCGGTGCCGACGAAATACATTTTTTGCGCGGCGATGAACTCGTAGTGCCGCGCTGACAGTTCGGTATACATCTGTGCCATGATGCCCTCGCAACTATATGTATTTATTGACTATTTTGTTGTGCGGTCGAGGAACAGACGGACGTTGCGCAGCAGCTCGTTATCCATGCCGTTAAAAAAATGGTCGGCGCCGGAGACGCGGATTTGTGCGGAGCCACGGATGTTGCGGATGGCGTTGGCGCGGTTAGCGGCGGCTTCCATGACCGCGGGCAGGTCCTTTTCGCCGTAGAGGTCGAGCACCGGCGCTTTGAACATTTCCGGTTTGGTGTATTCACCGGAAAGTCCGATCGCGACCCAGGCGTCGATCATTGGCGCGTCGGGCTGGTTGAGGAACACATTGGTCATGCGCGTGCCGAGGCTGTGCGAGACGATCACGATTTTTTTATAACCCTTGCCGCGCAGGTGTTTCACGGCCACGGCGATGCGTTCAGCGGCTTCCGGAAATGTCGGCGGATAGCTGCTGCCGGGCGCATCGCTTGCCAACACCGGCATCTGAATCGAGAGCGTGGCGTAATCCTGCTCGGAGAGTTTGCTGCGCAGCGGGTTGATCAGGCCCCAGTCCGGATGCACGCCGAGTCCGTGCACGACTACGACGCCCGCACGTGCCTTGCTGTTGGGCGTGTAGATGCCAAGAAATTTACGGCCCGCCGGCAACTCGAGCTGTACCGGATCGCCAACAAGGATGGTGGGGGTGATTTCATCGGCCCAGCGTTGTTCGCGGGCGTAATCGGCCTGCGCAAAACAGTGCAGGCTTGCAACGCTCAGCAGGATCGCAAACCATGCGCGCATCAGCGGCCTCCGAATTTCGGTTTGGTTTTGTCGAGGAAGGCTTTGACGCCGGTGCGGTAATCATCGGTGTCGAAGCAGGCGAAACCGGTATCCCATTCTTCAGCGGGTATGTCAGCGCGTACGGTGAGGCGCTCGATGAACTGCTTGTGCCAGCGTGCGACCAGCGGTGCGCCGTTGGCGATGCGCCGGGCCAGCGCATAGGCTTCGGTTTCGACCTGGTCATCCGCGACGACCTGGTTGACCAGCCCCTTGTGATACGCCTCGTCGGCGCTGAAGACACGGCCTTCCAGCAGGATTTCCAGCGCGACGGCACGACCGACCAGCGCCAGCAGACCGGCGAGTTCGCCGTAACCCATGGTCAGGCCGAGTTTGTTGATGGGCACGCCGAAACGGCTCGAACTTCCGCAGACGCGCATGTCGCACATCGCGGCGATTTCGAGTCCGCCGCCGACGCAGGCGCCTTCGATCAGCGCCACCGTGGGGTGTTTGCATAGCGCCACCGATTGCATGGTGGCGTGGATCAGGTCGCCGTAGTGTTTGGCCTGGCGCATATTGGCGCGCTCAGTGGCGAATTCGGCAATGTCGGCACCCGCGGCGAAGGCTTTGCCGCCGGCGCCGCGCAGCACGATGCAGCGCAGGCTGTCGTTGGCTGAAAGCAGACGCATGGTTTCGCCCAGGCCTTCCCACATTGCGCGGTTCAAGGCATTGAGTTTGTCGGGCCGGTTCAGCGTGACGGTGGCGATGTCGCCATCACGCGTGGTCAGAATGCTGTCGTTCATGACCATGTTTCAGACGGTGACGCCGGCAGCACGTGCCTGGTCGACGAGATAGTGGCGGGCGGAGAGCATGTCGTTGAGTGTGGCAAAGGCATTGGTGTAAGTGCCGCGAAAACCCTTGTTTTCGATCTGCTTGAACATTGCGCCGAAATCAAGATTCCCTTTGCCCGGAATCAGGTGCTGTTCCTTGCCGTTGGCAAAACAGTCGGCCAGCCGGACTTCGCCGACCCGCGAAAAGTCGAGCGCGTTGACGAAACCTTCGATGCCTTCAGGCACAAGGTGCGCATGGTTGGCGGTGAAAGACAGCTTGAACGCAGGCGATGCGATATCCCAGTAGTACTGCCACTCCTCAAGGGTGTGGGCGAGGTAGTGCACCTCGGCATCATCCGGTTCCTTGTTGAGGTTCTCCAGCAAAATCACCGCTTTCTTTTTTTCGGCGTGGTCGCAAATGCGTTTCAGGCGTTCCTTGCCGGCATCCATGCGCATCTTTTTGTCGGAACCGAAGTGGTGGCCGGCATGGACAACGATCCACTGTGCGTTGAGCTTGGGAAAGATGTCGACGTAGCTGCGCAGATAGGCTTCGACGCCTTCGCCGACGTAAGGCGAATACTCCGCAACATTGACTGCGGACAGCGTGTGCAGCGCAAGGTGCACGCCGTGCCGCTCGAGTGCTGCACACACTTTTGCACACCGCGCATCGTCGAAAGAGGTGATCGCGTTGGCAGCGGTATCGAGCTGGATGTCGATGTGTTTGACGTTGTTTTTGGCAGCCCACTCGATGGCGTCTTCCAGTGGCAGGCGGCGACCGATGTCGATGCCGATGCGGTCCAGCAGGTTCATGGTTCGGGTTTCCTTGTTGTGATCTACGGTTCTTTTATTCGGCTTTGGCGCCGGTGGCTTTGACCACCTTGCCCCATTTTTCGGTTTCGGATTTCACATAAGCCGCGAATTCAGCGGGGGTGTTGACGATCGGATCAACGCCCTGGCTTTCGAGTTTTTGCCTGATGTCATCGCGGGCCAGCAACTTTCGGTTGGTGGCGTTGAGCTGGTCGATGATTACTTTGGCAGTCCCGCCCGGCGCGAGCAGTCCGTACCAGGTGCTGTAATCGTAACCGGCGACGCCGCCTTCTATCAGCGTCGGCACATCAGGTGTTGCCGGAGAACGTTTGGCGGTGGTGACGCCCAGTGCGCGCATGCGCCCGCTTTTGACATGGGGCAGCGCCGAAGCGAAGGTCGATACCATCATGTTGATCTGGCCGCCGAGCAGATCGGTCAGTGCCGGGCCGGTACCTTTGTAGGGCACATGGACGATGTCGATTTTGGTCTGCAGCTTCAGCAGTTCGGCGGCGAGATGCGTCCCGGATCCGGTACCCGCGGATGCATAGTTGTACTTGCCGGGATTGGCGCGTGCGAGTTCGATGAACTCCTTCAGGTTTTTCGCCGGCAGGCCGGGATGGATGACGAGGATGTTGGGTTGTACGGCTGACAGCGAAATCGGCGCGAGGTCGCGGATCGTGTCGTAGCGCAGTTTGGTGTACAGCGTGGCGTTGAAAGCAAGGCTGATGTTGCCGAAGAGGATGGTGTAACCGTCCGCCGGCGATTTGGCGACGATTTCGGTGCCGAGGGTGGAGCCGGCGCCGCCGCGGTTGTCGACCACCACCGGCTGTCCTAGCGCATCGTTCAGCGCCTGCGCAACAATGCGTCCGATGATGTCGGTGCCGCCGCCGGGTGCAAAGGGCACGACGAAGCGGATGGCTTTCGACGGGTATTGCTGCGCACCGGATGGCAAAGGTGCGATCAGTGCGGCACCCATCAACAGTGCGGTCAGCGTTCGGCGATTCATGGTGTTCTCTCCCGGGGCAGAATGTTTTTAGATGTTTTAAATGCAAACGGCCCGCTACTTTATCGCGGGCCGTCCGGTCACGCCATGCCGGTTTTCTCAGGCCGCTTTGGCAGTTTTTGCAGCGGCGTTGGCGCTCGTGAGATAGGCCATCGCAGCGTCGACGCCGCCTTTTTTGTGCGGCACGCCAGCGAGTTCCAGGCCCATCTCGACGCCGGCGAGCGTGCCCATCAGCGTGAGATCGTTGAAATCACCGAGATGACCGATGCGGAACACCTTGTCGGCGACTTTGCCGAGGCCGCTGCCGAGCGACATGTTGAAATGCTCGAGCACGACTTTGCGGAAGGCGACTTCGCTGTGGCCGGCGGGCATCATCACCGCGGTCAGCACCGGCGAATATTCAGCCGGGTTCTGGCAGACCAGCTCCAAGCCCCAGGCGTTGACCGCGCGACGGGTGGCTTCGGCATGGCGCTGGTGGCGCGCGAAGACATTATCGAGGCCTTCTTCATCGAGCAGCATTTTCAGCGCTTCCCGCAGGCCGTAGAGCAGATTGGTCGCCGGGGTGTACGGGAAATAGCCGTTCTTGTTCGGCGCGAGCATTTCATCCCAGGACCAGTAGGAGCGCGGCAGCTTGGCGGTTTTGCTGGCGGCCAGCGCTTTCGCGGAAATGGCATTGAATGACAGGCCGGGCGGAAGCATCAAACCTTTTTGCGAACCGCCGACGGTGACGTCGGCGCCCCATTCATCATGGCGGTAGTCGACCGAGCCCAAGCCGGAGATGGTGTCGACCAGGAACAACGCCGGATGTTTGACGCGGTCGATGGCCTTGCGCACTTCGTGCACGCGGGAGGTCGCGCCGGTGGAGGTTTCGTTGTGGACGACGCACACCGCCTTGATGGTGTGGGCGGTATCTGCCGCAAGGCGCGCTTCGATCGCGGCCGGATCGGCGCCATGACGCCAGTCGCCTGCGATGAATTCGGGTTTGAGGCCGAGGCGGAGCGCGAGGTTTTTCCAAAGGGTCGCGAATTGGCCCGATTCGTACATCAGCACGGTGTCGCCGGGTGACAGCGTGTTGACCAGCGCCGCTTCCCAGGCGCCGGTGCCGGATGCCGGGTAAATCACGACGTCACCTTTGGTCTTGAACATGCGCTTCATGCCGGCGAGTACGTCCTTGCCGAGCTGGCCGAAATCCGGGCCGCGATGGTCGATCACCGGCATGTCGATGGCGCGCATCACGCGCTCGGGGACAGTGCTCGGACCGGGGATTTGCAGAAAATGGCGGCCGGCGGCGTAGGTCATGGTCAACTCCAAGGCTTGGGTGAGCCGGCATGGTAATCCCGGCTTTCGGGTACGGCAACCACTTTTGTATGCAAAATTAACAACGCCACCGACGTCCATACCATAGATATTTATAAATATTTGTTTTTATTGATGTTTATTAATTGCAGTGATATTCGATCAAAGGTATTATGCATACAAACGGAGTTACCGCATGTCCAATCCTCAGCCATCCCCCAATAATGTGACCTCGCTGGCCGATCGCCGGCTGCTGCACGAAACCGTGATCGACCAGCTGCGCGATCTGATCGTGCAGGGTGAACTGGCACCGGAAACCAAGCTCAATGAACGCGTCCTGGCCGAACGGCTAGGCACGTCGCGGACACCGCTGCGAGAGGCGATCAAGTTTCTCGCCTCCGAAGGGCTGGTCGAACTGCTACCCAACCGCGGTGCTGTCGTTGCGCCGCTGAAGCCGGAAAAAATGAAGGAAGTGTTTGTCGTGCTTGGCGCTCTGGAAGCGCTGGCCGGCGACCTTGCCTGCCGCAATGCCACCGAGGCTGACATCGCCGACGTCCGTGCACTGCATTTTCACATGCTTGCGCACCATGCTGCTGGTGAGCTGGCGCAGTACTTCAAATACAACCAGCAGATCCACAGCAGGATCATGGATTGCGCCGGCAACGCCACGCTGGCGGCTTCCTACCGTAGTCTCAACGCGCATGTGAAGCGCGCGCGCTACCTCGCCAACCTGTCGCGCGAGCGCTGGGACAAGGCAGTGCAGGAGCACGGTGAAATTCTCGATGCGCTGACCCGGCGCGATGGCGCTCGGCTGCAGGCGCTTTTGCGTGATCATCTGGCTAACAAACTGGTACTCGTAATGGAAGCTCTCGATAAACGCAAAGCGGAGGCTGCGCGATGAACGCACCCGCCAAACCGGTTCAATTCGTCCGCCCGTCACCCGAACACAGTGCGCTGGCGCAAAAGCTACGCCGCGAAGTGCGCGGCGCCGTACTGTTTGACGCCGCCACGCGCGGACGGTATTCGACCGACGCATCGATTTACCAGATCGATCCTGTCGGCGTAGTGGTGCCCAGGGATGAGGACGATGCGCTGGTTGCGATGCAGATCGCGCTGGACGCCGGTGTGCCGGTGTTGCCGCGCGGCGGCGGTACTTCGCAATGCGGTCAGACCGTGGGTGCCGCGCTGGTGCTGGATGTGTCCAAGCATCTGAACGAAATCATCGCTTTCAACAAGGACGCCGCAACGATCACGGTGCAGCCGGGACTGGTGCTCGATCACCTCAATGCCTGGCTGAAACCGCATGGGCTGTGGTTTCCGGTGGACGTCTCAACCAGCGGGCAGGCAACCATCGGCGGCATGACCGGCAACAACTCCTGCGGCTCGCGCTCGATCCAGTACGGCAATATGGTGCACAACGTGCTGGGTATCGATGCCTGGCTGGCGGACGGCGGCGCCTACCGTTTCGGTGCGCTGCCCGAAAACCTGGAACAGCTTGATGCACCCCAAGGCTACCGTGATCTGGTTGTCCGCATCAACCAGATTGCGCGACGCGAAGCCGAAGAGATCGAGCAGCGTTATCCGAAAGTACTCCGTCGCGTCGGTGGTTATAACCTCGACATGATGCTGCCGGCGGGAGCCAATATGGCGCACCTGCTGGTCGGATCCGAAGGCACGCTGGCGTTTTCACGGCGCATTGAACTCAAGCTGTCACCGTTGCCAAAACACAAAACGCTGGGCGTCTGTCATTTCCCGACATTTTTCCAGTCGATGGAGGCGCCGCAACACATCGTCAAGCTGAAGCCTGCGGCGGTTGAGTTGGTTGACAATACGATGATCGATCTGGCGCGCAGCAATCCGGCGTTCCGGCCCATCGTCGATCAGTGCGTCAAAGGCGAGCCTGCGGCGATTCTTCTCGTCGAGTTTGCCGGCGATGACCGCGATGAACAGATCCGGAGACTGAAAGAACTGGTCGAGCTGATGGCCGACCGCGGTCTGCCCGGCGGAGTCGTTGAAGTGATTGATCCGGCGGTACAGCGCGAATTCTGGGAAGTGCGCAAGGCCGGGTTGAACATCATGATGTCGATGAAGGGTGACGGCAAACCGGTGTCCTTCATCGAAGACTGTGCGGTACCGCTCGAGCATCTTGCAGAATACACCGACCGCCTGACGCAGGTGTTCCACAAGAACGGTACCAAGGGCACCTGGTACGCGCATGCCTCGGTGGGTTGCCTGCATGTGCGCCCCATTCTCGACATGCGCCGCGACGGCGCACAGAAAATGCGTGCGATTGCGGAGGAAGCGGCCGCATTGGTCAAGCAGTACAAAGGTTCCTATTCCGGCGAACACGGTGACGGACTGGTGCGCTCGGAATGGATCGCGCCCTTCTTCGGGCCGAAGCTGGTCGCGGCATTCGAAGAAATCAAGGATGTATTCGATCCCAAGGGTCTGCTCAATCCCGGCAAGATCGTGCGCCCGTCGAAGCAGGACGACCGCAGCCTGTTCCGCTTCAAGCCCGACTATCAGGCGCAGCCGCCGGTACCTGCTCTGGATTGGTCAGAGTGGGGTGGTTTCGACAAGGCCGTCGAGATGTGTAACAACAACGGTCATTGTCGCAAGTTTGATGCCGGCACGATGTGTCCCTCGTACCGCGTTACCCGTGACGAAAAACACCTGACGCGCGGACGCGCCAATACGCTGCGTTTGGCGATGTCGGGCCAGCTCGGTCCGGATGCCCTGACATCCAATGCCGTGCGTGAGGCGATGGATCTTTGCGTGTCGTGCAAAGGCTGCAAGCGCGAATGCCCGACCGGCATCGACATGGCGAAAATGAAAATCGAGTTCCTGCATCACTGGCGGCGGCATCACGGCCTGCCGCTGAAGGAACGCCTGATCGCTTATCTGCCGCGTTACGCGCCATGGGCCAAACGGCTGGCGCCGGTGTTGAATCTGCTGCAGGGCTTGGCCAAACCGCTGCTGGGTTTTGCATCCAAACGCTCCTTGCCGGCATGGCGCAGCGATGCCTTTGTGGCGCCGGCAGCAAGTCCGGCTACAAAAGGGCGCGAGGTGGTGCTGTTCGTCGATACCTTCAGCACCTACTTCGACCCCGAAAACGCCCGCGCCGCGATCCGCGTTCTGGAGGCGGCCGGATATACCGTGCATCTGCCGCGTCCGGCAGATGAAGCGCGTCCCTTGTGCTGCGGCCGCACTTTCCTTTCCAGCGGTCTGGTGAATGAAGCGCGCGCCGAAGCGCAACGCATGATTGATACGCTGAAGCCTTATGTCGAACGCGGTGTGCCGGTCATCGGGCTGGAACCGTCCTGCCTGTTCGGTTTGCGCGACGAGTTCGTGTCGATGCTGCCGGGTGGAGACACGGCAAAGCTGGCGATGCAGGCCTTTTTGTTCGAGGAATTTCTCGCCAATGAACAGGATGCGGGGCGGTTGCAGTTGAAACTCAAGGCCTTGCCGCAGGCCAAGGCGCTGCTGCACGGGCATTGTCACCAGAAGGCTTTTGCGGCGATGCCGGCCGTTAAAAAAATCCTCAGCTTGGTGCCGAACCTCAACGTCGAAGTGATCGAGTCGAGCTGCTGCGGCATGGCCGGCAGTTTCG
>JBILYA010000364.1:0-2907 GCA_044378065.1 Burkholderiales bacterium
GGTCACCGCGATCAGCATGAACGAACCCATCGCCGCCAATGCCAGCCACAGCACATAGTCCGCGGCACGCGGCTTGGGGCCGTCAGCCGTTGCGATACCGCCGGCCGGCGTGGCGGCGGTGCTTTGTGATGGTCGCAGGCTGAACACCGCCGATGTCGCGCACAGCGCGGCAAACAGCGCGTAACCGACGCTCCAGCCGATTGACTGCTCGTGCGTGGTGACCCAGGGTTCCACGGCAAAGGGGTAGGCGATCAGCGCGATCAGCGAGGCGCCGTTGGACAGCGCGAACAGGCGGTACACGTTTTTGGCGTCGGGGAAGCTGCGGGAGAACCAGGCTTGCAGCAGCGGGCCGGTGGTCGACAGCAGGAAGTAGGGCAGTCCGATGGTTGCCGCGAGCAGACCGAGGATCAACCAGGTCGGATCTTCAGCGCCTTCGGGCTTCCAACCGGTGCCGGCGATGATCGGCAGCGACACCAGGCTCGCCAGCAACAGCACCACGTGCAGGATCACCTGCGGACGCGGCTTGAGAAAACGGATGGTCCAGTCGGCATAGGCATAGCCGAACAGCAGCACCAATTGGAAAAACATCAGGCAGGTAGTCCACACGGCGGCCGAACCGCCGAACCAGGGCAGGATCTGTTTGGCCATGATCGGTTGCACCAGAAACAGCAGAAAGGCACTTGCGAAAATGGTCAGCGCATAGATCAGCATGATATTTAACCAGTTGATTTTATTGAATTATTTATCCCGTCTTGAAGCGGGTCTGCATCGGTCGGTTTACAACGCAAAAACGCCCGCCGGCGATGACGCGGCGGGCGCGACGTTTGCAAACCGCCGCGATTGTACCTGCTGCCGCGGCGGCGTGCGCAGCAGAGGGTGGTCTTGCTCAGTCGGCCTTGATATTCGACTTTTTGATGACTTCCGACCAGCGCGCCGTTTCCGCTTTGACGTGGGTGGCGAATTCGGCCGGCGTGTTGCCGACCGGATCAGAGCCGTCGGCGGCCATGCGTTTCTGCAGATCTGCTGACTTGAGGATCACCACCACTTCCCGGTGGATGCGCTCGACCACGCCTTTGGGCGAGCCGACCGGGGCGAACAGCCCATACCAGTTCGAGACGTCAAAGTCGGGAATCCCGGCTTCCTTGACGCTTGGCACGTCGGGCAGCGACGCTGCGCGAGACACATTGGAGACCGCGAGCGCGCGCAGCTTGCCGGTCTTCAGGTGCGGCAGCACGGAGATGATGCTGGGGAAGGACGCCTGGATGCGGCCGGACAGCATGTCGGTATAGGCTGCGCCCATGCCCTTGTACGGCACATGCATCATGTCGGCACCGGTACGCACTTTGAACAGTTCGCTGGTGAGATGGATCAGGCTGCCCTGACCGGACGATGCGTAATTGATCTTGTTCGGATTGGCCTTGGTGTAGGCCACCAGTTCCTTGACCGTTTTGGCCGGCACGCCCGGATGCACGATCAGCACATAGGGCTGGCTGGTAACCTGGGTGATGGCGAGGAAGTCGCGCGTGGGCACATAACGCGCCTTGTAGAGCAGCGGATGGATGACAAAGGTCGCGCTGCCCATGAACAGCGTGTGGCCGTCGGCCGGAGCCTCGCGCATGATGTCCACGCCGACATTGCCGCCGCCGCCCGGGCGGTTGTCGACGACAACGGTCTGTCCCAGGCGTTCACCCAGCGGTGTGGCGATCGAACGTGCCGTGGTGTCCATGCCGCCACCGGCGGCGAGCGGTACGATCAGGCGCACCGGTTTTTCCGGATAGGCCGCGAACGCCGGCAGGGCCAGCGCGCACAGCGTGGTGATCAACAATCGTTGCATTATCGAGTCCTCATGTTTTTTGCAGCTCAGGCTGTGCCGATGGCGAGCGTACGGCAGTCCGCGATTGTTTCCAGAGCCGTCAGCTGCGCGTGCAGTGTGGCTGCGGGTGTGTGCGCGCCGGCCATGCGCATAAACTTGGTCTGCAGCTCTTCCGCCGACAGCGGTGACGCCGGTGTGCCTTTGAATTCCTCGGCAAACCGTTCGAAGCGGCGACCGTCCTTCAGTTCGACAGCAACACGGGATGACCAGGCGCCGCCTTTTTCATCGTGGCCCATTTCGACGACTTTCAGCTTCAGCGCCAGTGCGCGTACCCTGGCGTCGTTCAGCGCAGCTTCCGAGAACGCCATCGGATCGTTGACGTCGTAATACAGCGCAATGGCTGAGCAGAAGGGCACGCTGTATTGGGCGCCGGCGACATCGCGCGGTTCGCGGATATCGTGATGTGACAGCACTTTATGACGGGCATGGATGGTCAGAGCGGCAACGTCGTCACCGCTGAAATTATTTTCGGCGCGCAGTTCCTGCAGCGACTGCACCGGCGTGTGTGCGGTGATATGGCAGGCATAACGTTTCAGGCAGGCGAATACGATGTCGAAGTGGGTGCCGAGATCCTTGGTGAACTGCGTCTCGTCGCCGTCGCGGGCATAGGATTCGAGATAGCCGTATTGGCCTTCGAGCACGGTATCCGGGCCTTCGTAACCGTCGCGCGCCAGCAATGCAGCAACCACGCCGGCTTCCGCTGCGCGGCCCATGTGCAGGCGTTTGACCATCGCGCCGTTGCCGGCCTTGGCGAAGGCGAGCAGGCCGCCGCCCAACGAGCCGGCAATGCCCAGCGCCCGGGTCAGCTGCGCGGCATTGAGCCCGAGCAGTTTGCCGGCGACGATGGCCGAGCCGAATGGGCCGTTGACGCCCGGCGCATGAAAGCCGAGCGATTCCGTGGTTTGTTTTGCGGCGAGGCCGATGCGGAACATCACTTCTGCACCGGCAATGAAGGCGGTCAGCAAATCCTTGCCGCTGGCGCCTTGCGCCTCACCTGCGGCGAGTGCGGCAGGCAGCAGAATCGCGCCTGGATG
>JBILYA010000369.1:0-2895 GCA_044378065.1 Burkholderiales bacterium
GCAGCAGATCAGCTACCTCGACATCGGCCTCAAGCTCGATGTCGAACCCACCGTCAACATGGATGACACCGTGTCGATCAAGCTGGCGCTTGAGGTCAACACGCTGGGCGAAAAAGTCGAAACCACCACCGGCGCTGTCGCCTATCGCGTCGGCACCCGCACCACCAATACCATTCTTGAACTGAAGGACGGCGAAACCCAGGTGCTGTCGGGCCTGATCCGCGACGACGAACGCCGAACCGGCAACCGGCTGCCGGTGATCGGTGAGTTTCCGATCCTCGAACGGCTGTTCGGCACCGTGGCCACCAATGACGAAAAGACGGAAATCGTGATGTCGATCACGCCGCGGCTGATCCGCACCGTCAAGCGCGCGGATGTCGCCGATCAGGAATCCTGGTCCGGCACCGAATCCGCATTCCGCACCCGCCCGCTGATGGCGCAACCCATACCGCCCGAGACCAAGCCGGAAGCCAAACCTGCTGCCATCGCACCGCGGCCGGTACAACCCGTCAACACCGGCGCCCCCGCCGCTGTGAACCCGACGGTACCGCAAGTCCCCGGCCAGCCGCTGCTCCCGTCCGAGCGCATGGGTCTGCCGGCGGGCGCCGCCGCGGCCGCCGTTACACCGGCGATTGCGGCTGCACCACTCGCTGCTGCGCCGGCGGTTGCCGATGGTCCCTTCGGCATCAGCTGGCTTGGCGCATCAAGCGCGCGGGCCGGACAGGAAGTCTCGGTGGTACTGAACCTGCGCAGTGCCTCACCGGTATCGAGCGCTGCCTTTCAGCTGCAATTCGATCCGGCCGCCGTCGAAATCCTCGGCGTCCAGGAGGGCCTGATGATGCGTCAGGACAACCAGCCGACCACCTTTAATCAGACCGTCGATCCCGCAGGACGGATTTACGGCGGCGTGGCGCGTAGCGGCGGCAAGGGCGTTACCGGCAACGGGGCGCTGGCCATCGTACGGCTGCGCGCCAAACCCGGCGCCGGTGCAATTGTTCTGCAGCCGCTGACCATTTCACCGATCGGCGCCGATGGCCGTGTCATCGTGCTGCCCTCGATACCGGCCTACCAGGCCGCCGTCACACCATGACCTACAGCCGGACACGGGGCTTCACGCTGATCGAGCTGATGATTTCGCTCGCCTGCATTGCCCTGATTGCCAGCATTGCCATGCCTTACGTTGATCTGGTGATGCAACGGCACAAGGAAGCCGAGCTGCGCGTGGCGCTGCGCGAAATCCGCAATGCGCTCGACGCCTATCAGCGGGCCACTGAAGAGGGGCGCATCACCAGGACGACCGGCGACGCGGGTTATCCCGCGACACTGGAGAGCCTCGCCGGCGGCGTCCAGGACGCCACCAACCCGGAAGGGGCGATGATTTATTTCCTGCGCCGGATCCCGCGCGATCCTTTCCATACCGACACCACGACGGACGCCGCAGAGACCTGGGGCAAACGCAGCTATGCCAGCACACCGGGCTCACCGCGTGAGGGCAAGGATGTATTCGATGTCTACTCGCGCTCGACAGCGACGGGACTTAACGGAGTACCTTATCGTGACTGGTAAAAAACACGGCGGCTTCACGCTGGTGGAACTGCTGGTGGTGATGGCCATCATCGCCCTGCTGGTGAGTATCGCCGCGCCGCGTTATTTCCACAGCGTCGACAAGGCGCGGGAAGCCAGCCTGCGTGCCAACCTCGCCGTGATGCGTGATTCCATCGACAAATATTATTCCGACAATGGCCGCTATCCGGCACAGCTGCAGGACCTCGTGGAAAAACGCTATCTGCGCGCGATTCCGGTTGACCCGCTGACCGACAGCGACCGCAGCTGGGTCATCGTGCCGCCGAAGAGCGCTGACCAGGGCGGCGTTGCCGACATCCGCAGCGGTGCCGAAGGCAAAAGCGCCGCCGGCAGTGATTTCGCATCATGGTGAAACAGCCCGGGCGGCTGAAGCAGCTGGGTTTCGCCTATGTCTGGACTCTGCTGCTGGTCGCCTTTTTCTCGGCGTCCTCCATGCTGGCCTTCCGCATCGAAAGCACGCTGAACGCGCGCTCGCGTGAAGCCGAGCTGATCTGGGTCGGCCTGCAGTTCCGCAAGGCGCTGCGCGAATACTATATGGACAACCAGGACAAGCCGGACCGTTACCCGCGCAGCCTGGAAGAACTCACCGATCCGAAAGGTCAGCTGGTGCCCAAGCGCTATCTGCGCCGCGTCTACATCGATCCGATGACCGGCAACACGGATTGGGGCGTGGTGCGCTCTCCCGGGGGCGGCATTCTCGGCGTTTACAGCAAAGCAGCCGGCGAACCGCGCAAAAAACACGGCCTGCCCAAAGAGCTGGAGTCGTTTGACAAGGCGACAAGCTATCGCGAATGGCTGTTCGCCTTTGATCCCGCCGGGATTGCCGGCAAGGCAACGCCCTGAGCTGCAGTTCGTGAACGCCGCTGCGCGAAGCGCGGAAGGAGAACGGGGAACGGCGAACGGTAAACCGTCATCTCCGCACGACGGTTGCAAGCCGCGGCTGCGGCCTGCTCACCCGCGAAGCAACGTTAAGGCTGTTACAGACTGCGCGAGTAGCGCATGCCCACTGTGAAGTTGGGTGCATCCGGCGTCAGGCCGACACCGATGCTGCCGGAAACGGCTTCCGTACCGCTGAGGGCATAAGCGGCGCCGAGCGACAGCGTTCCCGCATTACCTTCGCTGCCGACTATGTTCTGCCAGGTGCCGCCGTCGAGGCGGGTCTTGGACTGGGCCTGCAGCTTCTGGCTGAAGCTGGTGCTGAGGCTGAAGCGCTCGTTCAGCGCAAAAGCCGAACCCAGCGACCAACCGATTGAATCACCGAGCTTGACCGATCCCGGCGCCACCGTGCCCGGCGTGGAACTGATGTCGTCG
>JBILYA010000370.1:0-2882 GCA_044378065.1 Burkholderiales bacterium
TGGCTGTGGTCATCACCGGCGACAGCGGCAGCATGTCGCGCAGCGTGTCGTAGGGCGGCTTGCCGTAGGTGACCATATTGATCGAGGTCACGCTGGCGGTGGTCATCATCAGCGTGTAACCGTCGGCCGGGGCGCGGATCATGGTTTCCGCGCCGATGATGCCGTTGGCGCCGCCGCGGTTATCGACAACAATGGGCTGGCCGAGCAGTTCGGTCATCCGCGGGCCGACATTGCGCGCGGTGATGTCGGCCGGGCCGCCGGCGGCGAAGGGGACAACGATGCGGATCGGCCGCGTCGGAAAGTTCTGCGCGAATGCAGTGGCGCTGGCGACCAGGGCTGCGGCCAGCAGGAACAGGCGTGTCATGACTCCTCCCATGGAGCGATTTGTTATTGGCGTTCATTATAGGTCGGCGCCGGGCGCTGCCGCGACGTGAGCCTGACGCGATATCATGCCGCCCATGAATCCGATATTGATTTCCGCAAGACCGTGGTGGCGTCAGTGGGCCTGCGTCTTGTGCCTGTGGTGTACGGTGATGGTTGCCGCGGCAGCAACGGAAGCGCCGCCTGATCCGGATCGTCGCGTCGAAGTGGTGACTTTAGACAAGGGCGAGATCTCCCGCACCTTCCACGGTACGCTGCGCGGCCGCGAGTACATCGATTTCCAGATTGCCGCGGGAGCGGGGCAGCGCCTGGGCGTGACGCTGAAACGCGGTAATGCCATGAATTATTTCAACATTATGGCGCCGGGTGCGAACGAGGCACTGTTCATCGGTAGCACCTCGGGCCGTCAGGGCCGGCGCATGCTCGCGGCCGATGGCGTCTACACCATCCGCCTGTACCTGATGCGTGCCGCAGCGCGCCGCAACGAACACAGCGACTATGAGCTGAATATCGCGCTGGATGGCAAAGCGCTGCTGCCGTTGTCGCCGACCAAGGATGCGCTGGTTCGCGGCACGCCCTACCACGCCACAGCCACCATCAGCTGCCAGCGCGGTGAAGCGCTGCCTGTGCGCTGTGATGCCAACGTGATCCGCCGCGGGCAGGGCGGCACCGGCACGGTTGTAGTGGTCTGGCCGGGAGGCTTCAAGCGCAATCTGTTGTTCGTGAAATTGCAGCCCATGGCGTCCGATTCACGCGAGGCCATGACTTATACCCGCGAGGGTGATGTCACCGCAGTGAGTCTGGGCAAGGAGGAGCGCTTCGAAATTCCCGATGCACTGGTGGCCGGCGGCTAAGTGAACCCTTGAAGAGCGGGTTCAGGAGGCCGTGCGCAAGAAACTGAACAGCTGACCGCGGGAGTCGGGCATGCCAAGGGAATTTGCCATCGGCATCGATCTTGCGCTGCGCTCAAAGCCCATATCGTTCATCCGTGTGCTGAACGGACTGACGTAGCCGCGTCCGGGATCGGCGATCAGCACCTGCGAGGCGGGATGCGCATGCAGGGCGATAAAACCGGCGAGCAGTTCGGCATGATCGCGTTCATAGAGCAGGTCGCTTCCGACGATGAGGTCGAAACGGCCAAGCAACGGGTTGGGTCCCAGCCACGGCGCGGTGCGGAAAACCAGCGCCGGCAATGCGTTCAATGCGACGTTGTGTTGCAAAAAGGCTTCCGCCAGCGGATGGTGATCGCAGGCGGTGATGTCGGCACCGCGCCGGGCGAGCACGAGGCTGCTCAGTGCGATGCCGCAGCCGAGTTCAAGAATGCTTTTGCCGGCAATCGGAAATTGACTCATCTCTTCCGCCAGCGCGAGGCCTGCCGGCCACACCACGCCGAACAGCGGCCACGAGGCCGGTGAAACGCCGGCGCGTTCCGCGGTGCCGTCGGGATCGGAAAACTGCTGGCGGTTGAGCAGCGAGCGGATACGGAAGTCGCTGCCGCCGATGCGATGGATAACGGTCTCGACTTCGTAACCAGGCACAGGGCGCTCTCGGTAAAGTCGGGGCCGCCGGAATTGGCAGCAGGGACAGCGGGGTGAGCCGCGTTTGTGCAGTGTACGCGCAATGGCAACTTGTTGCCGGTGGTGTTGTTGCGGACCGGGAAGCATTACATTAGGACGTTGTTCAACCAGAGCGGGGTTTCATGTCATTCCTGAAGCGTAGCGGCCGGATACTGCTGCAACTGGCCACTTTTTTCGTGCTGATGGTCTTGTTGTCAAAGGCGACCACCTTTGTCACGGCCGAGCGTTATGCGGGCGTCGGCGAGCCCAATCGGCTGTTTCCGCTGGTCGCCGTGCCGCAGCCGGGCGACGAAGTGACGGCTAAATACCAGTTGCTGCGCTGGGTTGCGCTGCGCAACCTCACGCCGGCGCCGCGATTCAAGCTGCCGGAAGCGGCGGGTCGTTTTACCCTGCCGGCGGTCAAGGGCTTTGAGCCTGTGGTCGAGTTCAGTAGTGCCGCAGAAGCGGACGGCCGTCAGCGCGTCGCGGTAACGATGACCGATGACGATTACGTGCTGTATTCGACCTATCTCACCGACGGCACGAATATCACCCCGGTGAATTTCCGCATCTGGGGACCGTCGTCGATGCTGCTGGCATTGATTCCGTCCGTGGTGTTGACCTGGGCGTTCAGCCGCATGGTCGCGTGGTGGTGGCGCCGGCGCAAACCGGTCGATGCACAGACCCACTGAGGGTTGTGCTCAGCGCCGTGCTTTGACGAGCTCGAAGTTACCCAAGGCAACTGCGCGTCCATTGAGCAGTACTTCGACAGCATGCCTGCCGGGATGATGTTTGCGTGTGGTCAGGTCGGCCAATGACAGTTTTTTTTCGAAACGCAGCGCCGCTTTGGGTGCCAGCTCGACGGTTTTGAGCTTGAACACTTTCGGTGCGGCTTTTCCGCTGGCCTTCATGTATTGAACCCGCAGATCAACCAGCACGCACTGT
>JBILYA010000036.1:0-11289 GCA_044378065.1 Burkholderiales bacterium
GAGCTGAATAGACCGGTGCCACGGCAACATTGTCGCTGCCGATCACGCCGACACTGACGCGTACCGTGGGGCCCGGATCGTAGGGCAGGGTCGTACTGACGTCGCGGCCGTTGTAGTGATACACCACGGTATAGCCGCGCGTGGTTTCGCGAACGGTTTCCACCGTGCGGCAACGCTGGACAGGCGTCTCGGCAACCACGCGGTTGTCGACGCGATCACCGGCAACGGCGCCGACGATGGCGCCGGCTGCAGCGGCGGCGGTACGGCCGTTGCCCTGACCCACCTGCGCGCCGAGCAGACCGCCGGCAGCGCCGCCGATCACCGAGCCGGCCATTGAGCGGTCGCTGTCGGGATTCGACACACGGTCACCGACAATGGCGCCTGCAATCGCGCCGGCTGCGGTGGCGGCATCGCGCCCGCTGCCGCGCCCCACGGTGCTGCCGAGCAGGGCGCCGGCAACGCCGCCGATGATCGGCGCCATGACGCTGCGTTCGGCTTGCGGCGCTCGCGGTTGCGGTGCTTCGCTTGTGCATTCCTGGCGCGGCTCACGCACGCGTTCGATAATCGGAGTCGCCGAAACCACGCGGGCGGTGTCGGTGTAATCCGCAGCCTGCGCCGGTGATGCGGCGAGGACAGCTGCAACGAGGGGCAGACGGGACAGTCGGATGCTCAACATGGTGATGCTCCTGTTTATATTCATCGGCCGGCGGCGGTAATGCCGGTGCCGGATGCGATAATTAAAGCGCAGGCCTCGCACCGTCGCAGTAACCGTTACAGACATTTACAACGTTGTGATCCGGTGATCGGTGGCCGTTATGAATGTAATTTAAGTATTTGAATTTATTGATAAATATGAATGCGCTTTTAACCGGAAGCAACAATGACCGCTGAACATGCACGCGCGGCTGCAGCGCAGGCTCCGCAGCAGTCGGACGGCGCCGGCCGCGACTGGCGTGTGGTGCCGATGCTCTTGCCTTATTTGTGGGAATACAAATGGCGCGTGGTGATTGCGCTGGTGTTTCTGGTCGCCGCCAAACTCGCCAACGTCGGTGTGCCGCTGGTGCTGAAGGACATCGTCGATGGACTGGATTCATCGAAGGCGGTGCTCGTGCTGCCGCTGGCGCTGCTGGTGGCTTACGGTGCGCTGCGCATGTCGACGGTGCTGTTTGCAGAACTGCGCGACGTGGTTTTCATGCCGGTGACGCAGCGTGCGGCGCGTCGGATCGCGCTGGCCGTATTCCGTCATCTGCACGCCTTGTCGCTGCGTTTCCATCTCGACCGCCAGACCGGCGGTATGTCCCGCGACATCGAACGCGGCACACGCGGCATATCGACGCTGCTGTCGTTCATGCTGTTCTCGATCATTCCGGTGATCCTCGAGTTCGTGCTGGTTGCCGCCGTGCTGTTTGCGAAATTCGACTGGCGTTTTGTTGCGGTCACGTTTGTTGCGGTGAGTGTCTATATTGCTTTCACTATCGGCATTACCGAATGGCGTACCGCGATCCGCAAGCGCGCCAACGAACTCGATTCGAAAGCCAATACCCGCGCCATTGACAGCCTGCTCAATTACGAGACGGTCAAGTATTTCAACAACGAGGATTTCGAGGCGCGCCGTTACGACGATAGCCTGCAGCGTTACGAAGTGATGGCAGTGCGCAACGAGGCCTCGCTTGGTCTGCTCAATGTCGGGCAGGCTGCGATCATTGCCGTGGCGGCCACGGCGCTGATGGTGCTGTGCGCGCAGGGGGTCGTCGGACGCGAACTTTCCATCGGTGATCTGGTGCTGGTCAACGGTCTGTTGATCCAGTTGTACATCCCGCTGAATTTTCTCGGGATGGCCTATCGCGAGATCAAGCAGGCGCTGGTCGATATGGAGCGCATGTTCGGTCTGCTGGAGCAGCATCGCGAGGTGGACGACGCGCCTGATGCGGCTGAATTGCCTGAAGGGCCGGCGGCAGTGCGTTTTGAATCCGTCGATTTCGGCTACGACCCGCGTCGGCAGATTCTCCACGGCATGTCATTCGAAATTCCGCCCGCTGCGAAAGTGGCGGTAGTCGGCTCCAGCGGCGCCGGCAAATCGACGCTGGCCCGTTTGTTGTACCGTTTTTACGATGTCACCGGCGGTGCGGTCCGTATCAGCGGGATTGATCTGCGAAAGATCAAGCAGACCAGTCTGCGCGGCGCGATTGCCATCGTGCCGCAGGACACCGTGCTGTTTAACGACACGATTCACTACAACATCCAGTACGGACGCCCGGCGGCAAACGAGGAAGAAGTCATTGCTGCTGCCAAGGCGGCGCATATTCATGACTTCATCGTCAGCCTGCCCGACGGTTACAACGCTATGGTCGGTGAGCGTGGACTCAAGCTCTCCGGCGGGGAAAAGCAGCGGGTCGCGATTGCGCGGGCCATCCTGAAAAATCCGCGGATCATGATTTTTGATGAGGCCACGTCGGCGCTGGATTCGCGTACCGAGCAGGCGATTCAGCGCGAGTTGAATGCGATCGCACAAGGTCGCACGACACTGGTGATTGCCCACCGCCTGTCGACGGTGATGGATGCGGACGAGATACTGGTTCTCGAGCAGGGGCGGATCATCGAGCGCGGTCGCCATTCCGACTTGCTGTCGCGCGGCGGCGCTTACGCGCAAATGTGGGCCCTGCAGCAGCAGGAGGCGGCGCGAGAGGGCGAGGTCAGCCCAGTGCCGGAAACGCGATAACGATACGCGTGCCGCGGTTGTGGGTGCCGCTGTGGATGGTGGCGGTGGCGCCGTGGCCCTGGGCGATTTCGCGGACGATGGCCAGACCCAGGCCGCAGCCCGCCGGCGGGCCGCCGGCGCTGCGGTAGAAACGCTCGAAAACCCGTTCGCGATCCTCTTCCGGAATGCCGCAGCCATCGTCTTCGACTTCGAGGGTTGCGAGACTGTCGTCTTTCAATACGCGCACGGTGACGTGGCCACCCGAAGGGGTGTAATTGAGTGCGTTGTCGATCAGGTTATTGAGCAGCTCCCGCAACAGGAAGGGATCGCCGCTGATGTCGGCATTCACCGAGGTGTCGTCAAAGCCGAGATCAATGACGCGGTTCAGTGCCCGCGGCACCCATTCCACGGTGGTCTCGCGCGCCAGTGCCGCCAGATTGATGCGCTCACGCATCAGGCTGCGGTGCGATCCCGGTTCGGCACGTGCCAGCGTCAGCAATTGATTGACCAGCCGTGCCGCATGATCTGCCGCGGCGTGCACCTGCTGCAGCGACGCTTTGGCCTCGCCGTAGCTGACCTGCCGCAACGCCAGCTCGGTTTGCGTCTTCAGCGCCGCAACCGGTGTGCGCAACTGGTGCGCGGCATCGGCGATGAAGCGCTGCTGGGCGGCGAGTGCGGCACTGAGTCGCGACAGCAGATCGTTCATCGCATGCACCAGCGGACGCACTTCATACGGCGTGTTGCTGTCGCGGATGGGGCTGAGATCGACGTGGGAGCGGTTTTCGATTTCGCTGCGCACCGAGGTCAATGCACGCAGGCCCAAACCCACGCCCAGCCAGACCGCCATCGCCGCGAGGATCACCAGCACCGCCTGGGGCACCATCATCCGCAGCATGATCTGCCGGGCAAAGTCGTCGCGCAGACTGGTTTTTTCCGCGACCTGGACGATGATGGAGCCTTTGCCTGAGCCGGGGCGCACGGGAACGCGTAAGGCCACTGCGCGAATCGGCTCGTTGCGATACATCGCGTCGTAGTAAGTGACGCGGTCCTCCTTGGCTTCCTCCGGCGGATTCGGCAGATCGGGGTCGCCGGTGATGTATTCGCCGACGGGGCCGTTGGCGCGGTAGTAGAAGCGGCCCTGCTCGCCGGAGATCAGCATCTCGATGACCGACTGCGGCAGGTCCAGGTAGAGCTGGTTGTTGGCTTCGCGTACGTTGCGCCCGAGGTCCAGTGCAGTATCGAGCAACGCGCGATCGTAGTTGAGATTGACGAAGCCGCTGGCGACATCGTGGTCGATCATCGTGCTCATGATCCACAGCGCCAGCAAAGGTGCGCTGACCCACAGCAACAGCCGGCTGCGCAGCGTGCGCAGCTTAGTCATTCGCGGCCTTCTCCAGCAGATAGCCCAATCCGCGGATCGTACGCACGCTGACGCCCGCGGGTTCCAGCTTCTTGCGCAAACGGTGTACATAGACCTCGATGGCATTGGCGCCGACTTCCTCGCCCCAGCCGTAGAGCTGCTCCGCCAGCTGTTCCTTGCTGACCACGCGGCCGACACGCAGCATCAGCACTTCCAGAACACCAAGTTCACGCGCCGACAGATCCAGCGGCGTGCCTTTGATGGTGGCACGCCGTCCCGCGGTGTCCAGGCTGAGGTCACCGTGAATCAGTTCCGCGCCGCCGCCGGACTGGCCGCGGCGGATCAACGCACGCACGCGGGCTTCCAGCTCCGGCAAGTCATAGGGCTTGGTCAGGTAGTCGTCGGCGCCAAGGTCCAGCCCCTTGACGCGGTCTTCAAGGGCGTCTCGTGCAGTGAGCATCAGCACGGGGGTTTTGGATCCCTTGCGGCGCATCCGCCGCAGCACTTCGTAACCATCAACCTTGGGCAGGCCGATATCGAGTATCACGGCGTCATATTGCTGGGTAGCCAGCATGTGGTCGGCCTGTTCCCCGGTTTCGGCGTGATCGACGGCGTAATCGGCCGCTTTCAGTGCCTTGATCAGGCCGTCAGCAAGAATCGGGTGGTCTTCAATGACAAGCAAACGCATGGCGGGGCCGGGGAGTGATCTGCAGGACCCCCATCATACTGGCGCACAGTCCCTGCTGCGATGGTTAGCCCCGGTAATATGTAAGTTTGCTGTAAGGGCGGGCAGCTACCGTGTTTTACAGCACGGCGTAATGAAGAGCAGTGTTGCGATTCATTTGCAGTGTTGTTTTTTTCCTCCTCGGAGGCCTGATAACTGCGGTTACCTGTGCTGAGCGGGTGATTGCAAGGCCTCTTTAAGCTCCGCCCGGACCGCTCAAACGGTCCCAGCGGAGTTTTTTTTGGCTGGTACCGTAGCCAACCGATACGACAAACGGGTTGAAAAAAATGACGTAAGGCTGTATTTTCGAAGGGTTTTTAACAAAGACTCTTTCAGGGATTTTATGGCGCGTTGGCTTGTTGCGGTCCTGATGGCCTTGATGGCGGTGGCTCCGGCATTTGCGGAGTCCCCGGAACGCACGGCGCGCAAGGTCAAATCCGCCGTTGCCGGTCGCGATCACGCCCCGGAACTGAAGTCTTCCGCCGCCCTGGTGATTGACCAGACCGACGGCCGGCCGCTGTTTGCCAAGAATATCGACAACGTGGTGCCCATCGCATCCATCACCAAACTGATGAATGCCATGGTGGTGCTCGATGCCGGTCTGCCGATGGACGAGCGCATCGCGATCAGCGAAGCGGATAAAGACACGATCAAGGGCACCCGATCGCGCCTCAATATCGGCACCGTGCTCACCCGCCGCGAACTGCTGCAGCTTGCGCTGATGGCTTCCGAGAACCGTGCGGCTGAGGCACTGAGTCGCGTCTATCCTGGCGGCAACCGGTCCTTTGTCGCCGCAATGAACCAGAAGGCTGTGGAGCTGGGCATGTGGCGAACGCGCTTTGTCGACGGCACCGGCCTGTCCAGCGACAATGTATCGACGGCGCAGGACCTCACCAAGATGGTGGCTGCGGCCTACAAATATCCGGTGATCCGCGATTTCTCCACCGATACCGGACTTATTGTCCAGAGTAAGCGCGGCCGTAGCGTGAATTATCACAACTCCAACCGGCTGGTCGGCAGTCCGCAGTGGGACATCGGCCTGTCGAAGACCGGCTACATTTCCGAAGCCGGTCGTTGCCTGGTGATGCAGGCAAAAATCGCCAACAAGCCGGTGATCATCGTGTTGCTCGATTCCTGGGGCAAGATGACCCGCATCGGCGATGCCAACCGAATCAAGCGCTGGATGGAAACCCGCTCTCCTGGTCATACCGCGGGCTGAGGCCGCGTCCTGACTGACATGCGTATCAGCCAATCCCCGGCCTTTGTGGATCTGTATCCGGCAACGGACCGGTTTCTCGACGATGTGCAGTCCGCGCTCGCGCGCACACCCAAGTCGCTTTCCCCGAAATATTTCTACGATGACCGCGGCTCCGCACTTTTCGAGGCAATCTGCGGGCTTCCCGAGTATTACCCGACGCGTACTGAACTCGCGCTGATGCACGAGCATGTGGTCGCGATGGCTGCCAGTCTCGGGTCAAACTGTCTGTTGATTGAGTTCGGCAGCGGCGCAGGAATCAAAACCGAAGTATTGCTGCAGGCCATGCAACCCGCAGCTTATATCGCGGTAGACATCTCGTCCGCTGCGCTGCATGCGGCCGCCGACCGCCATGCCGCACGGTTTCGCGGCATTCCCATGATCGCCGTCTGCGCGGACTATATGCAGCCGCTGAAATTTCCGGGGCTCTCGGCGTTCGCGGCATCACGCCGGGTGATTTATTTCCCCGGCTCTACCATTGGCAATCTGACCCCGGACGAGGCGCTGGGTTTTCTGCGCGACGCACGCCGGCTGGCCGGTCCGGGCGGCGCGATGCTGGTTGGCGTTGATCTCAAAAAAGATCCGGCGGTCCTGCATGCCGCCTATAACGATGCGCAGGGCATCACGGCTGCATTCAATCTGAATCTGCTCGAGCGCATCAATCGCGAACTGGGTGCTGATTTTGACTTGGCTAAGTTTCGTCACATTGCTTTTTATGACGCAGTCGCCGGGCGCATTGAAATGCATCTTGAGAGCCAGTGCGCACAGTCGGTTTCGGTGAGCGGGCGCAGGTTTGCATTTGCTGACGGCGAACGCCTGCATACCGAAAACTCCTGCAAATATTCGGTCGATGAATTCCGGCAGCTGGCGCAGTTGGCCGGATTCCAAGCACGCCAGGTCTGGAGCGATCCGCAGCAGTATTTTGCAGTGCATCTGCTGGAAGCCTGAGAAGGACCGAAAGTCACCATGCGGAATGGTGGCATCTGAAGCAGCATTACACCCGAATACTCAATGCAGGAACCCGTTACCCGCCTGAATGCAGTGTGGAATGTCGGGTCGGTTTCAAGTCGGGCAATGCTAAACTCGTACGAGTGTTTCTGACTTTCCGGCGCAGCGTAAATTTCCGATGGCCATATATCTCACGCTGGTGGTGATTGTCCTCAATCACATTGCTTTCGGCGGCAGCCGGGTGGTGGTGTCGCTGTTCGCACTGGAATCGGGTGCGACACAGATGCAGGTCGGTTTCCTGATGGCGTTGTATGCGCTCTGTCCGATGCTGTTTGCGATTGCCATCGGAAAGCTTGCGGACCGGGTCGGGCCGCGGCTGCCGATGCTGCTCGGCAGTACAGGCCTGGGCATCGCGCTGCTGCTTAACGTGTTGTGGCCGACGATGACCACGCTATATGTGGCGTCCTTTCTGCTCGGTTCTTCATTCCATTTCTTTTTTGTCACGGTTACCGGCGTCGCCGGCGGCATCGGCGGCCCGGAAAACCGCTCGCGCAATTACGCGATTGTCAGTCTCGGGTTTTCCGGTGCGGGTTTCATCGGACCACTGATCGCGGGGTTTTCGATTGATTACCTTGGGCACCTGAAGACCTTCATGATCCTCGCGGCCTTCACCGTGATTCCGATTCTGATGCTGTTGCGCAATCCCGGTTTCCTGCCCGGTGCCGCGAAAGCTTCCGGAGGTCCTAGTGGCGGTGCAATGGAACTGTGGCGCGCACCGAAGCTGCGCAACACCTTCATCGCCAGCGGTTTTATCTCCGCCGGCTGGGATCTGTTCAATTTCTACATGCCGGTCTACGGCCACGGCATCGGCCTGTCGGCGTCGGCGATCGGCATCATCCTCGGCACTTTTGCGCTGGCGACTTTTGTGATCCGTTCCGTGCTGCCCTGGTTGATCAAGCGGACCAGCGAAGTGCAGGTGCTGATTTATGCGATTTTTGTGGCTGCATTTGCCTTCACGCTGTTCCCGCTGTTTTCACATCCGGTGGCGCTGGGTGCGGTGGCCTTCCTGCTCGGACTGGGCGTGGGCTGTGGCCAGCCGATGTCGATGTCGCTGATTTACGCGCTGGCGCCGAAGGGGCGCGCCTCAGAGGCTGCCGGCGTTCGGGTGACGGTCAATAATTTCACCCATCTGGTGATTCCGCTGCTGTTCGGAACCATCGGCACTGCCTTCGGTTATGCGCCGGTGTGGCTGGCCAACTCGGCGCTGCTCAGTGTCGGCGGCTGGCTGGTGAGGCGCAGCCGCGACTGATCAGACCGCAGGCCGGGAATCGCGGCCTGTCAGCGGACGATGATGGTCACGCTAAAGTCCCCACGCAGCAAACTCACCGCATAACCGCGCTCGGCGCTGCTCAGCAGTTTCTGGAATTCCGCTGTGGTCTGCACGCGCCGGCGATTCACCGCGTAGATGATGTCTCCGGGGCGGAAGCCGGCCTGGAAGGCACGGCTGCCGGCCTCGACTGCGGCCACCACGATGCCGCCGCCGTTAAGGCGTTCAAACAGCGGGCTGCCGCGTTCGATTTCAACCACGCGCATGCCCGGCAACTGCGCGATCGCCAGCATTTCACCATTGCCTGCCGGCTGCGGCGGAGCGATACGGGTGCGGATGCGTTGAGTGCCTCCTACGCGCGCCACCGTCATGTCGACTTCTTCGCCGACCGGCGTCAGGCCCAGGCGGGCGCGTAGATCCGACGGGCCGCGCACCGTGCGCCCGTTGAGCGCAGTGACCACATCCCCTTTGCGCAAGCCGGCTTTTTCCGCCGGCGAACCCGATTCGATATTGGCAATCAGCGCGCCGTCGAGCGAAGGAAGCTTCAGCCGGCGCTGCGCGTCCGGCGGCACATCCGCCATTTCGATGCCCAGCCGGCCGCGGCGTACTTCGCCGTAGCGCACGATCTGTTCCATCACCGAACGTGCCATCACCGAGGGCACGGCAAAGCCGATGCCGACGTTGCCGCCGGCCGGTCCGATGATGGCGGTGTTGATGCCGATCAGTTCGCCGCGCAGATTGACCAGCGCGCCACCGGAGTTACCCGGGTTGATTGAGGCATCGGTCTGGATGAAATCTTCGTAACCCTCGACCGACAGCCCGCTGCGGCCCAGCGCGCTGACGATGCCTGAGGTCACGGTCTGGCCGATGCCGAAGGGGTTGCCGATGGCCATGACATAGTCACCGACCTGCAACATGTCGGAGTCGCCGATGCGCAGCGCGCTGAGGTTTGGTGCGCTGATCTGCAGCACGGCGATGTCGGTGCCGGGGTCGGTGCCGACCAGTTTGGCCGGGAACTGGCGACGGTCTTTCAGCGTGATCAGAACCTGCTCGGCGTCCTTGATCACATGATTGTTGGTCAGGATGTAACCGCGTGCGGCGTCAACGATGACGCCGGAGCCCGCCGCCTGTTCCTTGCGCTGCGGTTTGTCGGGCAGATTGAAAAAGCGGCGGAAGAAGGGGTCGCGGAACAGCGGATTGTCTTCCATCGGCGCGCGCGTCATCACCGAGACGTTGACCACTGCCGGCGTCACCTGATTGACCAGCGGCGCCAGCGTCGGCAGTCCTCGCGCATCGGGTGCCGCTGTCTGCGCCAGGGCGCCCACCGGCAGCAGTGCGGCGGCCAGGGTCCATAACACACCCGGCTTAAGGAAGTTCTTTAAAAACAGCGAGATGAGATTCATGGTCGGCATGCTTTCCAAGATGGGCGCTGCGCCCGTCATTTTCAAGCTGCCGATGATAATCCGGCAGCGGCCGCGGCGTATTGCCGCAGCGCGCTTATTTGAGGATCTTGAACAGGTTGTTGAAGCTGTCCGTCCACAACCGCAGGCCGGGGATTTCGCCGATCGGCTGTTTGGCATCGAAAATGCGCGCATGGGCCAGTGCTTTTTCGCTGCGTGACACCAGCACCCAGTCGGTTTTGGCGAAGTCCGAGCCGTCTTCCGGATCATCGCTGATCAGTACCGTATGCAACCCGTTTTCATCGGCGATGCGTTTCACTACGGGGGCGAGGTGCAGGAAGCGGTTGGTGACGTGGAAGGCGATGACGCCGTCCTGTTTCATGTTCTTCAGATAGACACCCATCGCTTGATGCGTCATCAGGTGAGTGGGGATGGAGTCGCTGGAGAAGGCGTCGATGGCGAGTACATCGTAGTTCTGCGGCGTTTCGCGTTCCATGGTCAGGCGCGCGTCGCCGAGCAGATTTTCAATTTTTGCAGGCGTCGAAGTCAGGTAGGTGAACTCCTTCATCGCGACGTCGATGACCTGCGGATTGATTTCATAAAAGCGGTAGCTGTCGCCCTTGCGGCCGTATACCGCCAGCGTGCCGGCACCGAGACCGACGACGCCGACATTGATGGCGGCAGCCCCTTCGCGTTTGACGCTGATGATGCGGCCGATGCCCGAGTCGGGGCCGTAATAGGTGGTCGGCTGCTGCTGTTTTTCCGGCAGCAGGAACTGCTCGCCGTGCATGATCACGCCGTGCATCAGACGGCGCGTGCCGGTGGTGCTGTTGGCGTCGCCGTAATCCTTGACGCGCAACGTGCCGTAGAAATTCCGCGCCATTACCCGCGCGTCGTTCGACAGCATGTTGATGTAGTTGTGCACGTGGTAACCGGTGAACCCCGCGGCCGCCAGCGCCAGCACCGGTACGAGAACCATTACCCGCCGTGCGACATAGGCCGCCAGCAGCGCGGTGAATACCAGGCCGAAGCCGAATTCGTAATAGGTATTGAACAGCTTGGGCGCGACGAAGCCCACGAGCAGGCCGCCGACAGCGCCGCCCAGTGAAATCATCAGGTAATAACCGGTGAGGTGACGCGGCGCCGGTTTCAGTGCGGCGAGTTCACCGTGGAAGAACATGCACATCACGAAAAGGCCGACAGCGAACAGCGGAATCGCTTCCTTGATGTTCATCACGCCGCCGTCAGTGTGCAGCGCCCAGGCCATCGCACCGACGATTACCAGCAGCGGTCCGAAGAAAATCGTGCGCTGGTACCAGTTGCGGCCTTCAAAACACAGCACAAAGGACAGCAGGTACAGCGTCAGCGGCAAAATCCACAGGAAGGGCACTGAGGCGACGTCGTGGGTGATGTGGTTGGTCACCGCGATCAGCATGAACGAACCCATCGCCGCCAATGCCAGCCACAGCACATAGTCCGCGGCACGCGGCTTGGGGCCGTCAGCCGTTGCGATACCGCCGGCCGGCGTGGCGGCGGTGCTTTGCGACGGTCGCAGGCTGAACACCGCCGATGTCGCG
>JBILYA010000371.1:0-2856 GCA_044378065.1 Burkholderiales bacterium
CGGATGCCGGCATGCACCCAGGCCATCGCTTCAATGCTGCCGTGCGCCGATTCGACCTTCACACGCTCACCATCCTTGATACCGAGTTTTGCCGCCTTGTCGGGGTGAATCTGGCAGAACAGATCAGGCCACATTTCCTGCGACTGCCAGAAATAATGCGTCCAGCTGTGGAAATGCGCCGCCGACGGACGGCCGGTAACCAGCTCGGTATCGAAGCCCTGCTCGCGCAATTTCAGTCCGGGGTGATCGGGGCCCGGGGCAACGATGCGGCCGCGCGCACTGCCGGTAGCCGGCGAGCAGAAGGGTGAGATCACGCCGGCTTCGCCATCGTTTTCCAGCAATTCCATGTACGGCAGATCAACGAGCTGTTCGCGTTCCGAATAAAACTCGGGCAAGGCAGACAGTCCGAGCACATTGAATTTGGCTTCGAGTTCATCCGTCCAGAATTCGAGCTTGCCCGATTTCGTCGGGAAGCGCCGTCCCGGCGTTCCACCCGGCACCGTTGTGCCTTCGAGGAACAGTGTTTCGATTTCCGGTGCATCCTCGGTCGCTACCGGCTGACGCACCCAGCGGTACGGCACCGAGTGCAGACGTTTCTGCGTGCATCCACGCAGGCCGGGGCTGTCGATGCAGACCTCGTCCCAGAACACCGCGGGGTCCTTGTACTTGTCTTTCAGCACGTCATCAAAACCGAAGCGCTTGCCGAGTTCGATCCAGATCCACGTATCCGACTTCGCCTCGCCCGGCGGATCAATCATCTTGTCGATCCAGACAATGCGGCGGTCGTCGTTGGAGCGGCCAATCTCGCCCTTTTCGATGCCGCTCGCCGCCGGCAGCAGATAATCGGCAAAGGCCGAAGTTTCATTGGCGAACAGTTCGATGTGCACCATCAGGTCAAGTGCCGCAAAGGCTTCGCGAGCCTTCGCCTGCCCCGGCCATTGCGCCATCGGGTTGTTGCAGGTGATCAGCGCACGGATCGGATAAGGCTTGCCGTGCAACATCGCTTCCGTCCAGCCCGCGGGACTGCGCCGCACCCGCTGCCTGTTGATTTTCGGCGCACGGTGTTCCGGCACCTTGGCGGCAATCGGCGTGCCGGCGCTCATATTAAAGAAGGCGCCGCCGCGCCGACCCCAGTTGCCGGTGATCGCCGCGACGAACATCAGTACGCGGTTGGTCTGGGTACTGTTGGTGTGCTGGTTGACGCCGCGACTGGCGAAAATCACGCAACCGTCGGCCGCGGCAATCTCTTCCGCCAGTCGTTTGATATCCGCCGCGGCAATACCGGTGCTTTGCTCGGCCCATTCCGGCGTGTAATTTTTCTGCAGGATGAAGTCGCGCCACTGCTCGAAGCCGAGCACCCAGTCCGCGCAGAACTTCGCGTCATGCAGATTGTTGGCCAGTATGTGCTGGGCCAGTGCCAGCCCCAGAGCCATGTCGGTACCGGGACGGATCGGCAGCCAGCGATCGGCCTTGGACGCCGTTGCCGTCAGGCGCGGATCAACGGCCACCATCTTCGCACCGTTTTTGATGCGCCAGTCATTGATCATGCCGAAATAAACGGGCCGGGTCTCCGCCTGATTGTCGCCCATATAAACGTATAACTCGGCGGAACCGAGATCGTTTTCGGTATAACTGTTACCGCTGCCGATGCTGCCCAGCGTGATCTCGAAAGCGACGTTTTTACCGCTGGCGCAGAAGGGATCAGTACCGTCCTTGTTCGGCGTGCCGAATAGTTGGGCAAACATCTTGGTGGTGGCGCGGTAATCCAGAATGCCGGTTCGCGTGCCGATGAACATCGCCAGCGCTTCAGCGCCATACTGGTCGCGAATGACTTTCAGCTTGTCGGCGATTTCATCCAGCGCCTGATCCCAGGAAATACGCTCGAATTTTCCTTCGCCGCGCGCGCCGACGCGTTTCTGGGGATACAGCAGCCGGTGTTCGCTGTGATACATCTGCAGCGTCAACTGCGACTTCGGACAGACACGCCCCTTCAGCAGCGGATCGTCTTCGTTGCCGGTGATCTTTATTAACTTATTGTTTTTAAAGTGAAATTTAACTGTGCAGCAGTTGAAGCAGATGTTGCAGCCGCCGGGCACCACACGATCCGGCGCCGTGTCCTCCCGCGTTTCGCCATAGGGAAACGAAGGTTTCTGCGCTTGCACTGCGGTCTGCGCCGCCAACCCGTCCATGAATGACGGCCGCCGCGATTCGCCGGGGTGCGCACGAGCCGGCGTGACCGCGGTCGGCGTCGCCTCATTGCGGGGCGTGGTGCGCTCCAGATAAATCGTCGCCGGTCCGAGCAGGAAATGATCATTGTCGCGCGGCAGCCGGCCGGTCTGCCTGGCATCCGCCAGCAGCTCGTCGCGTTTACCGAAACGGATAGCCTGCGTCGGACAGACGCTGGCGCAGGCAGTTGTCGTTGAACCTTCAGCGCGACGCTCCGAACACAGGTCGCACTTCACCGCATGATGGCCTTTGGCGTCGTAACCCATCGCGCTGTACGGACAGGCGATGACGCATTCACCGCAACCGGTGCAGCGCGATTCATCAACACGCACAACACCGGTGACCGGATCCTTGGAGATGGCTTTCGGATTCACCGGACAGGCGCGCAGGCAGGCCGGGCGCTCGCAGTGCTGGCAGGTCAGCGTCAGGAAGGCGAGGCCCGCCTCCTCCAGTGCGCTCGCCCACACCACCTTGTTGCGGTACTCGCCGGGCCCGAGGCGGTGCTCGGTCTTGCAGGCAGCCTCGCAACTCTTGCAGCCGGTGCAGCGCTCCAGGTCGATCAACAGCGCAACGCGTTCGGAAGGTCCCGTATTAACTCCGTCCATGTCAGCCTCCTCAAGCCCGCAAATG
>JBILYA010000373.1:0-2849 GCA_044378065.1 Burkholderiales bacterium
CTGCAGCGCAATCCGAGACCACATTCGACGACTACCTGATGCAGGGCATGCGCGAAGCTGTAGATGCTGCGCGTGCGATATGTGGAACCCCCAACGTGCATGCCGTAGGCTACTGCATCGGCGGAACAGCGCTGGCGGCAATGATGGCCTGGTACAACGCTGAATATCCTGATGCCGCCAAGGTTCCGGTTGCGCATTGGACCCTGTTGACCGCGTTGACAGATTTTTCGCGACCTGGAGGCATCGAGGTGTTCCTCAACGAGGAAACCATCAATTCCCTGGACGCGATGATGGCGCAGCAGGGTTTTCTCGATGGCCGCGATATGGCGCGAGCATTCCGTCTGTTGCGATCCAACAGCCTGATCTGGCACTACTTCGTTCACAACTACCTCTATGGAGAGACGCCACCGGCATTCGATGTGCTGTTCTGGAATTCCGATGTCACGCGCATGCCGCGCGTCATGCACGCGTTTTACCTGCGCGAGTTCTATCTGCACAATAAGCTGATTCAGAAAGACGGCTTGAATCTGGCCGGTCACGGCATTAATCTGGGCCGCATCCGTCAGCCTCTCTATGCCGTGGGCTGCGTGGAAGACCACATCGCCCCGTGGAAGGCCGCGTTCAAGATCGCCGACAAGCTGCAGGCGCCCGTGCAATACACGCTGTCGAGCTCAGGGCATATCCTCGGCATCATCAATCCGCCGGTAATTCCGCCGAAGCGCAGTTATTGGAGCGGGCCCTGCAGAGAACAGAGCCCTGATGAGTGGAAACGCCAGTGCACGGAAATTCAGGGCAGCTGGTGGCCGCACTGGACGGAGTATCTGTCCGGACAATGCGGACCGATGGTGCCTGCGCGTCAGCCCGGTTCGGCCGAGCACCCTGTTCTCGAAGCTGCGCCGGGGCGGTATGTGCAGGACACTTGAAACAAGACTGGCAAAAAAACGGCGCAGATGACTGCGCCGTTTTAGTTTAAGTTATTTACAACAATAACTTATTGATTTTTCAAGATCAGTTCCGCGTTTCTACCTGCTGCAGCGGTTCATTGGCGACGGCCTCAGCCGGCGGACGCACGCGTTTGACACGCTTGGGCACACCGTCATCTGCAGCCGCCAGCGCAGCCTGCACACGCTCAGCTTTGGTTTCTACCTGCTGAAGATCGGAAGGCCATTCGATTTTCAGCGGCGCTACAACAGGCGTCGGTGCCACAGGGGCAGCGGGAACCGGTTGAGGCGCAACTGCGATCGGCCGTTCAGCCTCTGGCGGTGCGGCGAGCACCGGCGCTTCCACAACAACCGCGGGAGTTTCCGCAATTGCGACAGGCGCGGGGGGAGGAGCGACAGCCACAGCTTGCTCCGCCATCATCGGCGCTACAGTCTGAACCGATTCACGGACAATTTCTTCAGCCGGTGCCGGAACAACAGCCAGCGCGTCGGGAATGACGCTGCCGGTTTCCGGATTCGGAACAAACGGCGTGCGGGGATACCAGACGCGGTCGCCACGCTGCTGCTGACCCTGACGTTCCTGGCGTTCCTGACCCGGTTCGCCCGTGCGCTCACCACGATCCGCGCCGCCACGACGACCGCGACGACGACGGCCGCCGCTGCGTTCTTCGCCGCCTTGCTGCTCGGGACCTTGCGTTACCGGTGCTGCATTGGCCAGATTGGATTGATCCAGTTCTGCGGCTTCCGGAACGGCCGCTGCGCGCTGCTGCTCGCGCGGTTCCTGCGGACGATCCTCACGGGGGCCGCGGTCACGACCGCGACGCTGCCGGTCCTCACCATTGCGCTCGCTGCCTTCGCGCTCACGACGCGGACCGCGTTCGCCACGACCACCGCGTTCGCCTCGTTCACCACGCTCACCGCGACCGCCGCGGCCTGATCCGCGTTCACCACGTTCGCCGCGTTGCGGTCGGCCATTGCTGCCGGCAGCGCCGCGGGCCGGACGCGCATTGCGTGCCGGTTCGGCGGTCGCCGCTGCAGCGGCTTCCGCAGAAGGCTTGCGACGGAACCAGCCCATGATCTTGCCGATGATGCCGTCATCTGAAGCGGAAGGGAGTGCCGGTGCAGCCGGTGCGGCGGCAGCGGGCGCCGTAGTGGGCGCAGGTGCCTGCTGCATCATTGTGATGCCTTTGACGGCAGCTTCGGGACGCGCTGCTGCTGGTTCTGCGGCGCCATCGGACTTTTCTTCTTCCTTCGGCATCGCAACCATTTCGTAGCTGGGGGCCAGCGGTTCGCTCTGGTTCAGATCGTCGTGGCGCAGCCGTGTAACGGTGTAATTCGGTGTTTCGATGTGGACATTCGGAATCAGCAGCACGTTGACGCGGTGACGCGCCTCCAGAAGTTGCAGGTCCACGCGTTTTTCGTTGAGCAGGAATGTCGCGACATCCACCGGTACCTGTGCGTGCACGGCGGCCGTGTTGTCCTTCATCGACTCTTCTTGAATGATGCGCAGGATGTGCAGGGCAGTGGACTCGGTGCCGCGGATATGGCCGATACCGTGGCAGCGCGGGCAGGGGCTGTGGCTGGACTCGCCAAGCGAAGGACGCAGACGCTGACGCGACAGTTCCATCAGGCCGAAGCGGGAAATCTTACCGAGCTGGACGCGGGCGCGGTCATATTTGAGCGCATCACGCAGCCGGTTTTCGACTTCACGCTGGTTGCGCTGCGACTCCATGTCGATGAAGTCGATGACAATCAGGCCGCCGAGGTCGCGCAGGCGCAGTTGGCGGGCGACTTCATCGGCCGCTTCAAGATTGGTACGGAATGCGGTTTCCTCGATGTCGGCACCGCGCGTGGAACGTGCCGAGTTGACGTCAACGGCAACCAGCGCTTCGGTATGGTCGATGACCA
>JBILYA010000376.1:0-2836 GCA_044378065.1 Burkholderiales bacterium
CGCAGGACGGTGCCAGTGAAGCGTGAGCCAGATAGGGTTTGGTGTATTCGGCGCTGAACTGCTTCGCACCGGCGGTCGAGGGATCACCCTTGGTGTTGATGACTTCGCTTTCCGCCTGCGCCTGCAGCGTCAGCAGATGGCGCGGATCATTGGCCGGCAATTCGGGACCGTTATTCCATTGCGCGATGCGCGCGAGACGGCGCTCGGCACGGATGGCCTGCTCTTCGCGTTCCGCAACCACGCCGAGGAATGAACCGTCGCGCACGACGGCGACGACGCCGGGCATCTGCTCGACTTCCTGGAGATCGATGGCCTTCAACGTCGACTTCGGTCCCGGCGGACGGCTGATGCGACCGTGCAACAGGCCCGGCGGCTGCATGTCCTGCACAAAAGACGGCTTGCCCGTCACCTTGTTCGGAATGTCGACGCGCTCCAGCGAAGTGCCGACAACCACATGTTCCTGCGGCAGTTTGGCGGTGACATCAAAAGTCGCCTCACGCGCCAGCAGGTCCGACGTCGCCAGTTCCCAGTACGTCACCGAGCCGCCGCCGCGCGCAGAGACCACGCCGTCGGCAACCGTGAGGCTTTCGAGTGTCACGCCGAGTTTTTGTGCGGCGCGGGTCAGCAGCAGATCGCGCGTTTCGGCAGCGACGTGGCGCAATGCGAGTCCGCTTTCCTGGATCGAGCGACTGCCCGAAGTGATGCCTTCATCAGGACTGAACGCGGTGCTCGCCGCCTTCAGGCGAATGCGCGAGACGTCGATGTCGAGTTCTTCCGCGGTCATCTGCATCACCGCGGTGAGGATGCCCTGACCGATTTCGACTTTGCCGGTGAACAGCGTCACCGTGCCGTCGGCGTTGATGGATAACCAGCGATCGAGACGGCGGTTGGTGTCGAGACTGCCCGGCAGTTTGCGTGCGGGGGCTGCGGTATTTGCTTGTGCCATGGTTATGCTCCCTGCATTTCTTTGGCCGCACGTTTGATCGCGCGCAGGATACGGCTGTGCGTGCCGCAGCGGCAGAGATTGCCTTCCAGCGCCTTGCGGATCTCGGCGTCTGACGGATTGTTGTTGACGTCGAGCAAGGCTTTTGCCGACATCAGGATGCCGCTGGAGCAGTAGCCGCACTGCGCGGCCTGCTCGGCGATGAAGGCCTGCTGCAGCGGGTGCATTGAATCGTCACTCCCGAGCACTTCCACCGTGGTGATCTGTTTGCCCACCACGGCTGATACCGGCACGTCGCAAGACTGCACCGGTTTGCCGTCGATGATCACGGTGCAGGCGCCGCACTGTCCCAGGCCGCAGCCGTAACGAGAGCCGATCAGTCCGAGGTCATTGCGCAGGGCGTAGAGCAGCGGCGTTTCCGCATCGGCCTGCACTTCGCGCGGTTTGCCGTTTACATGTATCGTCAGGGCCATATAAATTTACCAATAAAAACAAATAGTTATAAATAACCCGCCTTGCCCTTACGGGCATGCGGGCCTATACTTCGCTTCCTTTCCACTGCCGTCCGCTCCATTCATGTCCGACCGCAACGAGACCGACGCCATCGAAGCGCGCATCGCCGAGCTCAAGCTGGAGCATCGCGATCTCGATGATGTGATCTTCCGGCTCACGCAATCGCCGGTGATCGATCAACTGCAGCTGCAACGAATGAAAAAACGCAAGCTGATGGTCAAGGATCAGATCGCGCTGCTCGAACGGCAACTGACGCCGGACATCCCCGCTTAAGCAGCAACACGGCGGGCGCGCACCGCGAGCCACACCAGCGCGACACCCAGCAGTACAAACCAAATCAGCGACCAGCCGGGAATCGTCAGGCCGAGAAACCGCCATCCGGCTTCGGCGCATTCCCCCGAACCCGACAATACTTTTTCCAGCATGCGGGTCACCGCATACTGCTCGAGCATGTACGACAGCCCCGGTCCGCAGGCCGGCACCTGGTCCGGCGGCAGGCTCTGCAGCCAGACATGGCGCGAAGCGATGCCCGCACCGATAGCTGCGATCAATCCGCCGAATACGGCATAAACCGCCGCACCGGTTTTGCCCGGGCCGTGCAACGCCGCGATGATGAACACCAGGCCCAATGCAATAAAAGCGACACGCTGGAAGACGCACAGCGGACAGGGCTCAAGGCCTTCGACATGCTGCAGATAAAGGCCGAAGCCGAGCAGTGCGACGCAGACTGCGGCGCCAAAGATATAGCCGATACGAATATTCATGATTTTCAGGTTCCGGCAGATTACAAGCCCTGATCAGCAGCAATGATCCGTCAGGGCGCGTTACTTTATACTTAATCGAATATGCGAGTCACGCGCAGCATTAGCATCGACGAATCGGAGCTGACCGAGCGATTTATCCTCGCGTCCGGGCCCGGCGGCCAGAACGTCAACAAGGTCGCCACCGCAGTCGAGTTGCGCTTTGATGTCGCACATTCGAAAAGCCTGCCCGCAGCGGTGCGCGAGCGCCTGATTGCACTCGCCGGCAAACGACTCTCTTCAGCCGGAATTCTGGTCATTGCCGCTCAGCGCTTCCGCAGCCAGCCGCGCAACCGCGAGGACGCGCGTGAGCGTCTTGCGGCTCTGATCCGCGAAGCCGCAACGCCACCCAAGCTGCGCCGCGCCACACGCCCCTCAAAAGCCGCCAAACGCCGGCGCGTCGATGACAAACGCCAGCTGGGTGCACGCAAACGGGAACGCAGTGGCGGCTGGGATTGACTGCATCAGTATCTTCAAAAACTCTAATATTTTAATAAAAACAGATAGTTGAATCGATCTGCCCGCTGCAATATCCCGATCAAATTGCCACAACAAACTGCTAAACTCCGCCGCCAGAAGG